>JASHPG010000146.1 GCA_030038275.1 Candidatus Acidiferrales bacterium
GTATTCGCGGCAGACGATTGCGAAGGCTGGACTTTCGGGTTCGGTCGATTTCCGGCTCGGCGACGCTCGCGAACTGATCTCTCAGCTTCGAGGCCCATTCGATTTCGTTCTGCTGGATTTGTGGAAGGACTTCTACATCCCGTGCTTCGACCTTTTCTATCCGAAGCTCAGTCCAGGCGCGCTCGTCGTTGCCGACAACATGATTCATCCGGAGTTGACTCGCGCGCAGGCCGCCGAATATCGCGCCCACGTGCGGACCAAGCCGCATATCGATTCGATTCTACTCGCGGTCGGCGGTGGTTTGGAGGTCAGTCGCTTCGTGAAGGACGCCATCTGAAAAGATCCGCTCGATAGCGCGCTTTCTAGCCCCTCCGCGCCTATGTGAGCCGAAATCTTTTCTCGCGTCCCCTGTGGCCCAAGAGTATCATTTTCTTTACGCGTTTCGGTTAAGCCCTCCGCGCGACAAATTCCTCTAGGAGACGGACGATGAAAAAGGTTCTCGCGATTATCGGCATCGTGATCGCCGTCCTGATCGTGATTGTGATCGTACTGCCCCTTTTTGTGAACGTTAACCGTTTTAAGCCCACGCTCGAAGCGGACCTCTCCAGCGCTCTCGGGCGCAAGGTGGAAATCGGAAACATTCAGCTCTCCATTCTTTCCGGCGGCGTCACCGTCGATAACGTCTCCATTGCGGACGATCCTTCGTTCAGCACGTCGCCATTTTTGACGGCCAAACAGCTAACGGCCGGCGTTCATATCTTTCCCCTCATCTTCTCGAAGCAGCTTGAAATCACTTCCTTCACGATCAAGGACCCGAGCGTAACCCTCCTGCGCTCGTCATCCGGTACGTGGAATTTTGCGAGCCTCGGCACCACAAATTCCAAGACGAACGCCGCGCCATCTTCCGGCGCTGCGCCTTCGTCCGCCGCGCAATCATCGAACTCTTCAAGCAGCGCGTCTTCCGCTCCCAATGCAAGCGTCGGCAAGCTGAGAATTTCAAACGGTACGCTTGTCGTCGGTACCGCCGGCGCGCAGAGCAAGGCCGTCACGTACACGGCCGTTAATTTCGAGGCTTCCGATCTTTCCCGCACGTCTCAATTTCCATTTAAGCTCACCGCCAACGCTCCCGGCGGCGGCACGATCGATCTCCAGGGCAATGCCGGGCCGCTGAATTCCACCGATATGTCGATGACTCCGTTTACCGCCACGCTCGACGCCCGGCACATCGACCTCGCCAGCACCGGTTTCGTTGATTCCTCCTCCGGACTGGCGGGCACGGTCAGCTTCAACGGAACGTTTTCATCCGATGGAAACGTGATGAGTTCCCAGGGCACCGTGAAGACGGAGCGCATTCGCCTTGTAGCTGGTGGCGCGCCCTCCACCGTGCCTGTGAACCTCGATTACACGGCGGCGTATACGCCGGAGCGGCAAAGTGGCGCGCTGTCGCAAGGCGACGTGCACATCGGCAAGGCGCTCGCTCACCTCACTGGCACCTTCGATACTTCCGGCGCTTCTACCGCCGTGCAGATGAAGTTGAACGGCCAGGCGATGCCCGTCACCGATTTGCAGGGAGTTTTGCCCGCGGCGGCCATCACTCTTCCGCCCGGAGCATCGCTGAGTAGCGGCAGCCTCAATCTCGATCTCGCGCTCGTCGGCCCCATCGACAAGCTGGTGATCACCGGTCCCGTGAATCTTTCCAATGGCAAGCTCGCGGGTTTTTCGCTGAAGTCCAAGCTCGGCGCGCTAGGTTCGTTCGCCGGTCTCGGTGGCAACTCCGGTTCCGACACGGAAATTCAGACGCTGAGCGCGCTTCTTCGCGTCGACCCGACGGGAACGCGCGCGCAGAATTTGAATCTCGTTGTGCCGACGATTGGTTCGATTACTGGCGATGGCTTCGTCAGCTCCAGCAGCCAGCTTGATTGCACGCTGGTCGCGAAGCTCGGCGGCTCCGGCGCCATGGGCGCCGCCACGTCCGGTCTCGCGTCCCTTGCCGGTGGAGGAAAATCCCAGGGCGGCATTCCCTTCAAAGTCGAGGGCACCACCTCCAAGCCTGTTTTCGTTCCGGAGGTCGGCGCCATGGCGAAGAACATGGCCAAAGGGCTTGCCGGCGCCGCTACCGGAGTCGGTGGCAAGAACAACCCCGCCGGTCAAGTTCAAGGCGTGATCGGTGGTCTCTTCGGCAAAAAAAAGAAAAAATAAACAAGAAGCGCAGCCGAGGAAGTTCCTTGTGAATTCGGCTCAGTGCTGAATAGATGAGGCGGGCCAGCCGCGAATCGTGCGCCCATCGCGCCAGCCTGTCAGTCCGCGCTTGCGTGCGGCCGCGGCGCGGCGGGGGCTATAGCATCTGGCGCAGCACGTACTGCAATATTCCGCCGTGCTGGTAGTAGGCGACCTCGAACGGTGTATCGACGCGCGCAACCACGGTGAATGACTTGCCTTTGTCGTTGCCTTCGCGGGCGCGCACGCGAATGACTTTCCCTGGCGCGAAATCCTGCGCGAGGCCTTCGAAATCAAACGTCTCCAGGCCCGTCAATCCCAGCGATTTTGCGTTTTCGCCCGGTTTGAATTCGAGCGGAAGAACGCCCATGCCGATCAAATTGCTGCGGTGAATACGCTCGAAGCTCTCCGCCAGTACGGCGCGGACGCCGAGCAGGATCGTCCCTTTGGCGGCCCAATCGCGCGACGATCCCGAGCCGTATTCCTTCCCGGCGATCACCACAAGCGGCACGCCTTCGCCGTGATACCGCATGGCGGCGTCGTAGATTGTCATCTTTTCGCCGCTCGGCTGGTGCGTAGTCCAGCCGCCTTCGGTCCCAGGAGCGAGCTGGTTTCGCAGCCGAATGTTCGCGAACGTTCCTCGCATCATCACTTCGTGATTGCCGCGCCGCGCGCCATAGGAATTGAAGTCCTTCGGCTGCACTCCGTGAGCAATCAGATATTTTCCCGCGGGACTATCGGGCGGAATCGATCCGGCCGGAGAAATATGATCGGTGGTGATGCTGTCGCCGAGCACGGCCAGCGCGCGCAACCCGCGAAGGTCCGCGAGCGCCGCGGGTTTTAGCGGCATTTCGTCGAAGTACGGCGGATTCTTGATGTAAGTGGAATTCGAGTCCCAAGCATACAGATCGCCCTCGGGAACGGGCAGAGCGCGCCAGCTTTCGTCTCCGGCAAACGCATCGGCGTATTCCCTGCGGAACATGTCGCCGGAAACGGAGTTTCGAACCGCGGTTTCCACTTCCTGCGGCGTGGGCCAGATATCGCGCAAGAAGACCGGCTTGCCGTCCTTGCCCGGCCCGATTGGCTCGTTGACGATATCGAAATCCATCCGGCCCGCGAGCGCATACGCCACCACCAGCGGCGGCGACGCCAGATAATTCGCGCGGCAAAGCGGATTGATGCGCCCCTCGAAATTGCGATTGCCGCTGAGGACGGAAACCGCGACGAGATTGCTTTCCTTCACCGCCTTGCCGATCGATTCCGGCAGCGGTCCGCTATTGCCGATGCACGTCGTGCAGCCGTAACCAACCAGATTGAATCGCAGTTGATTCAAATAGGGCCACAACCCCGCCTTTTCAATGTAATCAGTTACGACTTTCGATCCGGGCGCGAAGCTTGTTTTTACCCAAGGTTTCGTTGAGAGCCCTCGCTCGACAGCTTTCTTCGCCAGCAGCCCTGCGCCGAGCATCAGCGATGGATTCGACGTGTTCGTGCAACTGGTGATCGCGGCGATCACCACGGAGCCATCGGCGAGATCGAATTTGTCGCCGTTGTTCTGCACGCTCACCCGCTTCGGCGCCTCGGTGAGCGTCTTCTCGAAAGAGGTTTTCGCCTGCGTAAGCGCCACGCTATCTTGCGGACGCTTGGGGCCCGCGATGGTAGGCACCACGCTCGCCAGGTCGAGCTCCAGAGTGTCGGAGAACATTGGATCAGGCGTCTGATCGGTGCGGAAGAGTCCCTGCTCTTTCGTATAGGCTTCTACCAACTTGACCTGCTCTTCGCCGCGCGCGGTGAAGCGCAAGTAATTCAGCGTTTCCGCATCGACGGGGAAGAAGCCCATCGTCGCGCCGTATTCCGGCGCCATGTTGGCAATCGTGGCGCGATCCGGCAGCGTCAGGCTCGAAAGCCCGGTGCCGTAGAATTCCACGAATTTCCCAACCACGCCTTTCTTGCGCAACATCTGCGTCACTGTAAGAACAAGGTCCGTTGCCGTCGCGCCCGCAGGCAGTCGCCCGTGGAGTTTGAACCCAACGACAGCGGGAATAAGCATCGAGAGCGGCTGGCCAAGCATCGCGGCCTCTGCTTCGATGCCGCCCACGCCCCATCCAAACACGCCGAGGCCGTTGACCATCGTCGTGTGCGAGTCTGTGCCGACCAGCGAGTCGGGGAACGCGAACCACGAGCCGTCTTGCTGCTCCGCGAACACCACGCGCGCCAGATATTCCAGGTTCACCTGATGGCATATGCCGGTATCCGGCGGCACCACGCGGAAATTTTTCATGCTTTGCTGCCCCCACCGCAGGAAGGCGTAGCGCTCGATGTTGCGCTGCAGCTCCATGTCCGCATTGATTTTGAAAGCGTCAGCCGCGCCGAATTTATCCACCTGCACGGAATGGTCGATCACCAGTTCGGCGGGAAGCAGCGGATTGATTTTCTTGGGATCGCCGCTCAGATTGCGGATGGCGTCGCGCATAGCGGCCAAATCGACCACGGCGGGCACGCCGGTGAAGTCCTGCAACAACACGCGCGCAGGCATGAACGAAACTTCCTTTGCGTTCTGGCCGGCGACGGAGCTGGGCGTCCAGGACGCCAGCGCCTTGATGTCCTCGGCGTGAACGAAGCGCCCATCTTCATGGCGCAGCAAATTTTCGAGCAGTACCTTCAGCGAAAACGGCATGCGCGCCACATTCGCCGCCTGCTCCAGTGCCGCCAGGCGATGAATCTTGTAAGTCTTGCCGCCAACTTGCAGTGATGCGAGCGTTGAAAGCGAATTCTTTGATCGCGGGCTCATGCGAGGACGAGTTTCTCCTGTGACCTGAAAACAGTAAGTTTAGCGCAATCGCGGCGCGAGACTGTGGTGAAATTCGCCAATCGTTCGCCGCGCCTTTGGCATCGCCGGTTTCGCCCGAAACGCGCCATCCCGAATTGGTTCGCTATTAGAAAACCGCAACTGCTGGGGTTCTCAGCACTTAAGCTACGCGCTACTCGCTGCATTTTCGCTATTAGAAATTCCGGGCCCGCGAAAAACGCGGCGAATCCAGCATGGGATCTGTATCGATTTGCCACCTTGCCGCTCGTTTGTTTTGAGTGACTTACAAGCATTTCTACTCGCATCTGTATCGATTTAGACGAGGCATCTGTCCGGCGTAAGCGCAACACGCGATTTCGCACATTTCCCGCGGCCACTCTCGCTCAACCTCCTTTCATGGGCGGGCCTGCGTCCTAACCGCGCGACGGCGAGTACCGCACACTCCAGCCTATCATACGATGCAAATCAGTCCTGATTTCGGAATCGGATAATTGGAATCGACTCAATAGCTTGCGCGGATTTCTAATCGCAACTCGAGTTGCGATTAGAACGTGATTTAGCGAGGAGTTGCGCCGGCTAACCAAGCCATGCGTCATCTCGCATCAGCGCGTGCCAATCCTCCCGTTCTGTGGTATCAATGGCGCGAAAATTTGCCGAGGTGCGGCCATGGCGAAATCGAAGAAGACTTCGGTCGATCGTCGCAGTTTCCTGAAGAATGCCACGGTAGGCGCGGCTGCTCTGGCGGCAACTCCCGTTACTGCGGCAACCGCGGTTCCCATTCCTCAGCCGTCGCGGCCGCGTAACGCCGCCGCTCCCTTGCCTCCCGTTTCTCGCCGCGCCGAAGCCGAAGCGGCTGCCGCGGCGGCCAATCCTGGCCCGAATAGCGACCCAATCACCGTCGATCACCCTGGATCGGACTTCATGGTGGACGCCTTCAAAGCCGCCGGTTTCGAGTACCTCTGCTCCAATCCCGGCAATTCGTTCCGCAGCTTGCACGAATCGTTCATCAACTACGGCGCGAACAAGAACCCGGAGTTCATCACCTGCTGCCACGAAGAGTCCGCCGTCGGCATGGCGCACGGCTATTTCAAGATCGAAGGCAAACCCTTGCTCGTCTGCGTTCACGGCACGGTCGGAGTGCAGCACGCCTCCATGGCCATCTACGATGCCTTTTGCGATCGCGTGCCGGTTGTCGTCGTGCTCGGAAACTTTGGCGACGCGCAAACGCGCGCCAGCTTCGTCAATTGGACGCACAGCGCGCAAGACCCAGCGGAACTTATTCGCGATTTTGTTAAATGGGACGATCAGCCCGCCACGCTTCAGGGTTTCGCCGAGTCCGTAATGCGCGCTTACCGGGTGGCCATGACTCCGCCGTATATGCCCGTCGCGCTCGTGTGCAATACAGACTTGCAGGAATTTCCGCTTCCGAGCAACCCGGCGCTCCGCGTTCCGGCCTTGACTCTCGACCGGCCGCCGCAGGGCGACTCGGGCTCGGTGCAGCAAACCGCGCAGTGGCTCGTCGCCGCGGAAAATCCGGTGATCGTGGCCGACCGCGCCGCGCGCACGCCGGCTGGGCTTGCGCTGATGATCGAGCTGGTGGAAACGCTGCAAGCCGCGGTGATCGACCGCAACGGCCGCATGAATTTCCCCACGCGCCATCCTTTGAATCAGACGGAACGCGGCGGTTCCGCGATCGGCGAAGCGGACGTGATCCTCGGCCTGGAACTCACCGATTTCTACGGCATCGTCAACGCGTATTACGGCGACGTCTATCCGCGCACGCGCTCGCTCACGAAGCCTGGCGTGAAATTGATCAGCATCAATTCGAACGACCTCTATCTGAAGAGCAATTATCAGGATTTTCAGCGCTACCAGGCCGAAAATCTGGCAATCGCCGCCGATGCCGAGGCTACCCTGCCTTCCTTGATCGAAGCCGTGAAAAAGCTGCTCACCGACGACCGCAAGCGGATGTTTCAGGACCGCGGCGCGAAACTCGCCGCCGCTCATCAGCGAATTTTCGCCCAAAATCGCGATCTTGCCGCCAACGGCTGGGACGCCAGCCCGATCAGCACCGCGCGTCTTTCCGCCGAAATCTGGAATCAGATTCGCAACGAGGATTGGTCGTTCGTATCGAACTGTCAATTCGTCAGCCGTTGGCCGCTGCGTCTCTGGGATTTCAATAAGTATTACCACTACATCGGTGGTGAAGGCGGCTATGGCGTCGGCTACGGTGCTCCCGCGTCCGTTGGCGCGGCGCTGGCGAATCGCAAGCATGGACGTCTGACCGTCAGCATTCAGAATGACGGCGATTTGATGTTCGGACCCGGCGTGCTCTGGACCGCCGCGCATCATCGCATCCCGCTGCTCATCGTGATGCACAACAATCGCGCCTATCACCAGGAGGTGATGGAGGTGCAGCGCATGGCCGACGTTCACGAACGCGGCATCACGCGCGCCGGCATCGGCACCACTCTCGTCGATCCGGCAATCGACTACGGAAAGCTGGCGCAAAGCATGGGAATGCACGGCTCCGCGCCCATCGCGGATCCGGGCGATTTGGCTCCGGCGCTTCGCGAAGCTATTGCCGTGGTGAAAAGCGGCGAACCTGCTCTCGTTAACGTGGTAACGCAACCTCGCTGAGGAGGAACGGCGATGAGCAAACCGGTAAACGCGCAATCGTTCCGCTCGCCCGGGCGTTCCTCGCCCGAGGACGCTTTTCACGCCGAGGTTCTTGTCCTATCGGCCATTCTCGCTCTCGCCGTCGTGATCGCGGCAGCTTTGGCTCTGCTGATTTTCGTGCGGCCAAGCGCCGCTGCCCAATCGGCTGCGAGCGCGGCGAAGTCTCAAAGCAGCGACGCCGCCAGCATCGCGCGCGGAAAAAAACTGTTCGTCAGCTACGGCTGCTACGAATGCCACGGCCGCGCCGCGCAAGGTGGAGTCGGACCGCGCCTCGGCCCCGATCCTCTGCCGCTCTCGTTTATAGAGAAGTACGTGCGCCATCCAACCGCCTCGATGCCGCCCTACACGGAAAAAACGGTATCGGACCGCGATCTGGCGGATATATACGCGTACCTGAAATCTTTGCCCGAACCACCGAAGGCGAAGGATATTCCGCTTTTGAATCAGTGAGTAAATCGCGCGTGCCCGGCTGCCGGCCGCCATGCGCGGGAAGCTAAGATGCTCAGGAGATAATCGACATGCTTGCGATTCGGTCATGGCTTATGGCCGGGGTGGGAATCGCGGTGATGATGGCGGCGACGCCGCTGTTTGCCTCGCCTCGTCCTAATCAGGAAGCGGCGGTCGTGAATCCGACGCCCGCCGATCTACAGCAGGGCAAAGCCACGTTCGATAGCACCTGTTCCGTGTGTCATGGGCTCGACGGCGGCGGCGGAATGGGCCCGAACATTCAGGGCATTCCATTCAGTTTGGGCATGGACGCCACAACCAACGTCATCAAAAACGGAATGAGCGGCGGCATGCCCGCGTTTGGCGGCCAGTTGAGCGGCGCGCAGATTCAGCATGTCGTGCAGTATCTGCTCACGCTGAAGCGTCAGGACGCGTACAAAGTCACCGGCGATCCAGCGAAGGGCAGGGAAGTGTACGCATCGAGCGGCTGCGCGAGTTGCCACATGATCGATGGAAAGGGTGGCGATTCGGCGCCCGATCTCTCCAATATCGGCGGGCTGCGCGACGCGGGCTACCTCCACACGACGATCCTCTATCCCGGCAGCGATCTGCCGCAACAGCACCTCTTTCTTGAAACGGGCGGCAAGCTCGACGATCTGTTCGTGCATTTAGTCACCAAGGACGGGCGCGCTCTCGACGGCACGCGCATCGCCGAAGATTCCTTCCGCATTGTGATCGAAGACGCCAACGGCAATTTCCATTCCTTCGACAAAACCAGTCTTCGCGAATTGAAAGAAGAGCCGGGCAAGAGCCTCATGCCCAGCTATAAAGGCAAGCTCTCGGACGCACAGGTGAACGATCTCGTCGCGTACCTCGCGAGCCTCAAGGAGGTTCAACCCCAATGAGAATCGCGAAAATCGCGTTGCTCACGTTCGCGTTGCTCGCCGCCGGTTCCATTCGCTCGTTTGCGCAGGATGTGCCGTACCAGCGAATTTTGCACTCCGATGCCGAGCCGCAAAACTGGCTCACTTACGGCGGCAACTACGCCTCGCAGCGCTTCTCGCGCCTCAAGCAGATCGATGTAAAAAACGTCTCGCAACTGAAACTCGCATGGATCTATCAGCCCAGCCGCGCCGTTAGCAACGTCGAAACCTCGCCCATCGTTGTGGACGGCATCATGTATCTCACCGAGCCTCCCAGCACCGTCACCGCAATCGACGCTCGCACCGCGCTGCGCCTTTGGAGTTGGTCGCCCAAGATGCCGCAGCATCTCGTCCTGATCGGCTTGTACGGCAATAGCCGCGGCGTGGCCATCCTAGACAATACCGTGTACGTCGGCACCGCCGACGCGCATCTCGTGGCGCTCGATGCCAAGACGGGCGGCGTCAAATGGGATGTCCACGTCGCCGACAATCGCTTCGGATACTCGATGTCCGGTCCTCCGCTCGCGATTGATGGCAAAGTGATCGTCGGCACCGGCGGCAGCGAAGCAGCCGTTCGCGGGCTTCTCGATTGCTACGACGCGAAAACCGGCAAGCGCCTCTGGCGCTTCTGGACCGTTCCGCGCGTCGGCGAGGCCGGTGCGGATACCTGGGGCTCGGGCGCGGCGCAAAGCGCTGGCGGCACTACCTGGAACAATGGCTCGTACGATCCTGAAACGAATACCGTCTATTGGGGCACCGGCAATCCGGCGCCCGATTTCAATGATGACGACCGCCCCGGCGACAACCTCTACACCTGCGCGCTGATTGCTCTCGACGCCGATACCGGCAAGCTCAAATGGTATTTCCAGTTTTCGCCGCACGAAACCCACGACTGGGATTCCGCCGAGCCGCCTATCTTATTCGACGCGAAAATTAACGGCAAAATGCGCCACCTCGTCGCTTTGGCGAATCGCAACGCTTTCTACTACGTCCTCGACCGCGATACCGGCCAGTTCATCACCGGCGTCCCCTTCGCCAAGGAAACCTGGGCTAAAGGGCTCGACTCCAAGGGCCGTCCAATCCTGAATCCCGATCAGCAGCCCAGTCTCGGCGCCGGCACGCTCGTTTACCCCAGCATCACCGGCGCGGTTGATTGGCCCAGCCCGTCGTACAGCCCGCTTACGGGACTCTTTTACGTCAGCGCGCACGAAACCGGCGCGTACTACATCAAGGGAACCGGAAAAATCGAGCCGGGCTATCCCAAGGGCATCGTGGGCGGCGGAGGCGTGCGCGCGCTCGCCGGAGATCAGTCTTATGGCGCGATCCGCGCTCTCGACGCGATTACCGGCAAACTTCGCTGGCAGTACAAGCTGTTTTCAACCGCGTGGGTCGGCACGCTCGCGACCGCCGGCAACCTCGTTTTCACCGGCAGCGACGAAGGCAATTTCTTCGCGCTCGACGCCACCACCGGCAAGCCCCTGTGGCAGTTCTATATGGGTCACGGCCTGCGCTCCAACCCCGTCACCTACGAAGTAAACGGCAAGCAATACGTCTTCGTCACCGCCGGCAACGCCTACGTCGCCTTCAACCTGCCCTGAGCGGGCCGCGTGGCAGCGGCCTGGCCGTGCGGCGGATAAACCGAGGCAGCCAGAATTAGAAAGCACGGATACGTAGCTCATGAGTATGATTCCATGCGAGGAAATAGCGTAGATGCGCCATCCACCGAGTTGGCTTTCGTTCGTCGGGAGTTTTGCTGAGGCAGTGGGACACGCAGCGGAGCAGGCAATAGCGGCTGCCAAAGAAGCACAGGCGGCACGCCAATGAGCATTCCAGCGGAGGTGCGCGAGAGGTTCTACGCTTTGCGGACGTTGGCCGTGGCCCTGTGTGTGCTCGGTGCGGCGGCTTTCTACTTGCGGCCCGGCTCGTACGACTTTCTCGTGCTGGGCTTGGCTGCGATAGCTGTCGGCATGTGGTTGGTCCGGCGCTCCAACGAATACGTTAGGCGCGCGCGAGGCCAAGTGGCAGCCAACTGGTTGCCCAAGACCGCCGGGCGACGGGTGGGACCGCTGGCGTGGACACTCACTGCGGCATCGGCTGCGGCATGCGTAATCTTCTACTTTTCGATGTACGTGGACGCTGCTCACGGGGGCAAGCAGGCTTGGCCTGCGTATGCGCTTGGCGGCGCCGTGATGGCCCTCGCCTTAACCTCGGGATACGTGGCCATGAAAATATTCCGGTGATTTGTGAGAGGGGATAGGCAGGAGCGCACGCCTATACGTCAAGGCGTGCGGCACCCCCACCCCGTCGGTTACACGAGAGGGTATAACTGACGTGTTGTGCGATATCGTCAGGACCAGTTCCTGGCGAACGGCACGCTCAAAGCATGTCCCACCCGCCATGACGGAAAAAGCCCCACGCTCGCAACCCGAGCGTTGGGCACCCGCAGAACATCCTCGGACGTTACGTGTCGTGATGGTATCATGCTCGCGGAAATGTTCACGGGCAAATCGGAGTGGAGAGCATGGGCCACCCGCCTTTTGTTATTGATCGTAAAGAGGAATCCCAACGCAAAGGCTATGGTTGCTAGCTCCTCGAGATGCACCAAGGTGGATGAATTGGAGACTAAATGAAGTCATCTCTTGTTCTTTGGGGCGTAATCGGCGGTCTAGTAGCCGGACTTCTTACTTCATACTTTAGGTTATCGCTGCCTTTTTTTTTCGTGGGCACAGTTTTTGCCGTCTGCATGGTTCCTGTTATTGGCATATGGGTGCGACAATCGCGTCGAGACGCCTCAGGAGTGTGGCTTGGCATCGTCGGCTTCATTCTGCTTGCGACGGCTGCCCCCTGGCTGTGCATTCTTTCTTACATAGGTGTTGAGCGCCTTTGGGACCGCTTGAAGCTAGGAGTAATTCTGTTGCCCGGGCGAGTATCTCCTGCTTTTCTAGTCGGTACGATTGCGGGAATTGTTGTCTGGGTCGCTGTTTTGGAGCTTTCCCTGAAGCTGATGACTGGGTGGTGGGACGCCGCATTCGCTATCCAATTAGCACTCGCCGGTGCTGTTGTTCTCGGTGCCGCATGGGGCGTTAGTTTGCTCCGGCCGGACTGGTACAACGCTTTCGGCGTAACATTTGCTTTTTGCGGCCTTCTATTGTCCGGCCTATTGCTCGGAGCGGGATTCGGGCGGCGAGCGGTCCCCGATTCGGATAGCATCGCACGTGCGGTTGAGCCGCGATTTGTCACACCTTGTTCTCGGCATCATTGTTGTGGTGGCTACGCTGCGGAATTCGCGCGAATTTTGGCGCTATATCCGGCGCTGAGGCGCGCATAAGTGCAAAATATCGCCACCATGACCACGACGTTACTGCAGGAATGAATTCGCCGTTTGTTCGCTTAGCCCGTCTAATTTTCGGATATGGTTGTTGCTTCCACCTGTTGCGCACCGCGGAAAAATTTCGCCAAAAACTTGTTCCGTCGAGCCTCGCCGGGCGTAAAATTTGGATATGGCGAAAGGTTGGGAGAGTAAGGCAGTCGAAGCCCAGGTTGAGGAATCCAAAACGAAAGCCCCAGGGAAAACCAAGCCGCAGTTGACGCCCCAGCAGATCGATAACCGGCGCCGCAAGCAAGTGTTACTGCTTGCCCGGACCCGCGTACAGCGTGATTTGGAGTTGAGCCAGCATCAGCGCCATACCGATCAGCTCAACCGCGCGCTGGCCGATCTGGAAGCGCAGCTTTCCGCGCTGGACGACGGCAACTAGGGTATTTACCTCACGCTGTGGAGTGCATTGACCTGGGTGCGGGAGTGCGCCTTCGCGGCTTTGCATCTTCGCGCGAAGCCTTAATCGCGAGGAATTTCCGGTTCTGCATCCTCGATAAAGACCACGCCAACGCCGTTTTGCGTTTGCTCGCGCCCAAGCTCACAGTGAACCACCGTGGCACGCAGGGAAAGCAGGTTCGATCGGTCCTGTTCGTCCGCAGCGTCAATCGCAACCGTCAGCTCCGACTGCAACCGTGGCCGGCTCTCCAGGCACAGGTAAGCGCCTTGCACGCTTAACTCGCGAACGGTTGCGCGCTCCTCGAAAACGCGCCCGTCATCCGTCTCGCCGCGCACCGTAGCCGAAAAATGCAACCGCCGCCTTTGCCCCAGCCGCGACTTTGGCAGAGTCACGGCAATTCCTCGGTCGCTAAACGTCATCGACATACCTTCCATGGCCGCCCAAGTGGCCGGAAACTCCTGCCGCGCCGCGGAGAGAAAACCGTCAATCGTCCGGCTGCTCGAATCCGGATCGTGATGGAAAAGAACGAGATTTCTCACCTTGGACTCGCGCGCGATCTTCACGCCTTCGAGCCAGCTCGAATGTCCCCAGCCTTTGCGCGTCGAGGCAAGCTGCTCGGGAGAATACTGCGCGTCGTAAATCAGGACGTCCGCGCCGTGCGCCAGCTCGCGAACGCTGTGATCTTTTTCCGGGACACCCGGCTCCGTGTCCGTGGCGTACACCACCGATCCTGCGGGCGTATCAAAGCGGTAGCCCAGGCAATCCTGCGGATGATTGAGCCACGCGGCGGTTACGTGTGTTCCTTCAATATTCCACTTCTCGCCCCCGGCCACCTCGCGAAACGACCGCGACGCGCGCATGTTGCTGACGTCCACCGGAAAATAGGGGCTGGCAAGCTGCGCTTCCAGTACTTGACGAAGGCTGTTGCGGCCCAGGAATTTGGACTGGAAGCTATAGAAATGAAAGCGGTTCTGCGGTTCGAAAAACGGCTGGAAAAACGGTATGCCTTGAATGTGGTCCCAGTGATAATGCGTCACCAGCACGTGCGCATCGATGCCGCTGTCGCCATGGCCTTCGTTCCAGCGGTTATGGATCGCCCGGAGGTGATTGCCGAGTACGCGCAGCCCGGTGCCGCAATCGAGGATGAGCCGAACGCCATCCGGCGCGGTCAATTCCAGGCAAGGCGTGTTCCCGCCGTAGCGCCAAGAATCGCGCTCGATCGTCGGAGTGGAACCGCGCACTCCCCAGAAGACCAGTTTAGCGTTCGTTTGCATCGTGGCGCGGAGCAGCCCTTTTCGGCTGCCGTGCGCCTCTCCCCAAGGCAGAACCGAATCTGAATGAAATGGTAGGTGGGCGCCAGCGAGCAAGTCAATTGCGATTCGGGCGCTGAACGCGAGGGAGTTACATCGCATTGCGTATAACGCGCAGCCGCCGCAGCCTCGCCGTGCGCCCTAATCGATCTGCGAGTAAAATCCGGGTATGCACGCGCACGGCCACGACCACTTCCACCACGCGCACGGACTGGGAGAGGCCTCCACCAGAATTCTCGGCGCGGCGGTTGCCGCCACCATCGTGTTGGTCATCGCCGAATTCCTGGCGGGGTACGCCGGGAACTCGATGGCCCTCGTCAGCGACGGAATCCATAATTTGACGGACATTCCCGGCATGGCCATTTCTTGGCTCGCGGCGCGATGGGCCACGCGCCCGCCCACGCCTGAGAAAACGTTCGGATATCACCGCGCTGGTATTCTGGCCGCCTTTGCGAACGCGATGGTGCTGGTACTCGCGGCGCTCGCGCTGATTGCCGAGTCCATCGTCCATTTGCAGCACCCGGAGCCGGTGAAGACCACGCTGATGATGTGGGTCGCCGTGGGGGCGCTGGTGATTAACGGTGGAATCACGCTCGGGGTACATGGCGGCCGCAAGGACCTGAACGTCCGCACCGTCTGGATTCACAATTTGGGAGACACGCTGTTTGACGTCGCTATCTTCGGCGGCGCGCTGGCGATTCGCTTTACGGGCGCGGTATGGGTAGATGCGGCGCTCGGCATCGTCATCGGCTTGATGGTGCTGTGGACGAGCTCCGGAATTCTTCGCGAAAGCGGGCACATCCTGCTGGAGGGCCTGCCGCGCAATCTGCGCCTGGAGGAAGTCGCTTCCGCGATTCTAAATATTCCGCCGGTGCGGGAAATTCACGACATGCACATCTGGACGCTCGGCACGGGCCTGCACGCGCTTTCATGCCACATTCGCATCCCGGACATGCACATGGAGGAAAGCGAAAAGCTGCTGGCGAAAATCCGCGCGCTCCTGGAGCGCGACTTCCAGATCACGCACACAACCATTCAATTCGAGCGCGCCGGACTGCCGGCCCAATCCGGACCGTACATGCCGTCACCGGCCCGGCGTTCAGTTTCTTGATCGACGCATCTTCTTTTTTCGAGCGCGCGGTTCCGGTTGGCAGTGCGGACAAAAATAGCTGCTTCGCCCGGCCACAATCGCCCGCTTAATCCGCGTGCCGCAGCGAAAGCATTTCAGCCCCTCGCGGTCGTACACGCGGTGCTTCTGCTGAAAATTGCCCGGCAGCCCGTAGGAATCCACGAAATCCGAAATCGACGAGCCGCGCGCCTCGATTGCTTCCGTCAACACGCGGCGCATCGCGCGATAAAGCCGGTGGATTTCTCCGGCGTTTAGGTTCGCGCCTAGCCGCTTGGGATTAATACCGGCGCGCCACAG
>JASHPG010000147.1 GCA_030038275.1 Candidatus Acidiferrales bacterium
TTTTCAAGTAATCGCGAATTTCTTTTTCCTGGACCATGGGACATCTCCCGTGACAAGGCGAATTTATAAAAGGTCAGATTAGGCTGGAGCGTTGCTCGGGTCAATCGGCGGCACCGAAGGTCCTTTCTAGAGGTTTGAGGTTGGAAGTTAGAAGCTAGAAGCTAGAGTGGAAAATTCCGCATGGGAAGATGCACCGCGATGTTCTGCCCTTTGATTCGTATTTACTTTGTTTTCAGCGAGCGAGTCGATTGGCTGTTCCGCCCTAAAGTAGCACCTGAACGTGAATGAAAAGCGAATATCGCGGGAGCGGGGCGCGCGGCGGATTGGCGCGAAATGCGGCGGAAAACTCGCGCAAAGCGGTGACGCGACGTGTCTCGGGTAGCGTCGTCAGCGGGGTTCATAGTAAAGGACTTAGTGGCAATTCTACTCGTTCGGTGTCTCGGGTAGAATGGCCATCGCGCGGGCGCGAAAGCTTTCGAAATCGCCCGTCTCCCGCCAGCGCCTTTCCTGGAACCGGCATATTGCCTCCCCAAGCGGGCATCAAAATAGCCCGACTCAAGTTAACATAATGTGTAACAGACGTCAAGAGGTAATCAGTGCGGGGCGGCAGGAATTTTGTGTAAATTTGGGGCTAGGTTTGAGTTTCCAGAAGCGGTCGGGCGGCCGATCACGCCGACGGTTCTTCTGACGTATGGGGTGTAGATGCTTCGGAACCCAAGCACGTCACTTTGGCCGAGCGCATCGCAAACAAATCCGTGACCGCAATTTCGTCCGGTTTCCCGCGAAAACCTGGCAAAGAGCGGCCTACGATTGCGAGTAAGCCTGGCGGCAGGCTTCGCGCTCGCGGCAACTGGGCGGATCGTTGGTCTTGTCGATGAGGATGTAGTTGTGGCATGCGGCGCAAATCACGCCATAAATCGTTTCGGTGAATTGGTCGTGACCAGGCCCCATCTGGGCCGCATGTTCGCCGCGTGCCTGCGTTCTGCTCTTGGGCATGTGCTGATTATAGCAGCGGGCGGCGGCGCGGCACTCGATAGCGGGCCAGTTTGTTTGCGTCATGGCGAGAGAGCCCAAAATGACGCGCGAGCGATTTCCGCCGGCACGGCGGCAACTCGCGTGCCGAACTAAAGGGACCCTTTCCTGTGTCAGGGCCAGCCGGCACTACGTGCAAACCTTATACATAAAGCTGCGCGCGACGGAACGCTTCTTCGCTCAAATGCGCGAGGGGCGCTGCAGAACGCATGCCGAGCGGCGAGAGATACGGGACCGCCGTGCCCGTGAGATCGAGATACAGCCGGTCCATGTAAAACGAAACGACGGGTGGCCGCGCTTGCACCGCGGAATGACCGACGGCGCCTAGCGCGGCGTGAAACACGGACGGAAGCACGGCCGAAACCGCGGTTGCGAAGGCGAAGCTTTTCACGAAGGCGCGCCGAGTGAGCACCGATGCCTTTTCCACGAATGGTTTCTGGTTCATCGGCGTGCTCACGCGAACGGGAGTTGGTCGGCGTTGAACCAGCGTCCATGCACCTGCGCCGTGGAACGGAAGGGCAAAAGCACGCGCGCGATATCGCCGGCTTCGAGATTCTGTGCGTCGGCGATGATGAGTTCCGAACGCATTTCCGCGAAGTTCGAGGCCACACCCATGATGTAGCCGTCGCCTTCGGCGGTGCTTTTCGGGCGCGGCACGAAGCAGACTTCCTGCAAGCTGTGCGTTTCGCCGGCGAAATAGGAATTCATCTTGCCAGTTGCAAGATCGAAGCGGCCATAGCAATTGTTGACGCGTCCCTGCAAATTTCCGGCGCGCCATTCGTCGAACTTTTTGTCGCGGTCGGCATAGGAGGTGTAGGCGTAGCGATAGGGGTGCGTGAGATAGCGGTCGTCCACGCGGCCCAGGTCGCTGACGTTCATCTCGAACAGCTTTTCCTCGGTGAACCCATCGTCCTTGGAGCCCAGGTTGAACGTGTTGCGGCGAATGTAGGCGCGCGCCTTAGACGCGTCCCATGGCGAACCATCCACGGAAGGAAAAAACGGAAACGGATTGGAATCGAAGATCGGCGCTTCAAGGATCACTCTATCGCCTTCGGTGCGCCCGTTGAGGGTGTGAACGGTGGCGCGCTCCGGCCCCTTGAACCAGCGCATGTCCTTCGCTTCGCCATCGCGGGGGATAATTCCAACGTAGGCCGGCTTGCTGCTGTCCCATCCCCAGTGAACTTTTCCTTCCTTCAGGCGCTCCATGCTGGTGACGAAACCGAAGACCGGGATGATCACGTGCTTCTGAGTCAGTCCAATATCGTGAACCATGCTGATGTAGGGCGCCTTGAAACGGACCTCGCGCGTGACGTTGCCATTCTTGTCGATGGTGTAGAGGAAGACCTCGTTGGTTTCAAGGCCCTCGGCTTCGTAGCCGTAGCAGATCATCTCGCCCGTTTCAGGATCGATTTTCGGATGCGCGGTGAACGTAAGGCTGCGGTATTTGCCATGGAAATTGTAGGGGCCGATGGTTTCGAGCGTGTTGCAATCGATTTCGTAAGGAAGGCTATCTTCTTTCAACGTGAATAGTTTTCCGGCGAAAGCGAGCGGCGTGGTGTTTTGCACGGTGCGGTCGAGACCCTTCACGCTGGGATCGTCCGTGAACGGATTGCGATATTTCCCAAAGAGCTGTTTGTGCGCGGCGAGATCGGCTTTGTAGCGCGGCGTTTTTACCCAACGGCCTTTGTAATCGACGATGCCGTTCTTGAAACGGAACATGTTGATGTAGCCATCGACGCTGAACGGAGAATCGTCCGCGTATTTCGGCGGGTAGAGCCAATCGCCGCCGAGGCGCACGAAGGCGCCGTCCAAGTCCGTGGGGATCTTCCCGGTCACTTCGCAGTCGTAAACGTCGGCCTCGAAGCGCGTGGGCGCAAAAAAGCCCTTCATCGTTGTCTGCTTTGAGAAATCAACCATGTGCGTGTTCCTTTCTCCGACTGACGAACAACTGAGCGACCAGGGCGGCGGTGTTCACCGGCCTCGCCGCGAATCGCTTGCCGTGCTTCCCCGGTCAAAACCACTGGGACGCAAAAGGCGCGAAAGCACAGCGCGACAAAGAGACCGGAGCAAGCTGCCGCACTCCACACGTGAGCACATCATTGCGCGTCCTGCAGCCACGGCGAAGGCATGTTGTACGGCACGGTGATGAAAATGGCCTCGGCGTGACGGATTTTGCCGTCAATAATTTTGAACATTTCCAGCAAGCAAAATGAATGCGGCGATTTGATCGGCGAGTCGTGGACGACTCCGTCCGTGGTGGTGTATTTACCGAGGCGGCCGGAATGATCGATGAAGCCAGCGGCGAGCACCAGACCTTTTTCCTCGTCCACCAACGGGAAACGCCGGGCGCGCAGGCGGTCGTCCCAGTGGTAGTTGCCGAGCTTGAATCCCTGCTCGCAGGAAATCCGGCCGGCGACGGCGAGCAGTCCAGTGGCGTTGGGATCCGGGTGCGGATCGTTGGCGGTCCAAACACCATTCTCGCGGCGGCTGCACGCCGGATCGAAGATCGTGTAGATGTGCCCATCGTTGAGCTGCAAAGTATTGTCGTAACCATCGGCGAGCGCGATCATCCTGGCGCGCGGGGTGCGCTGGTCCGCGGGAACGTCTTCGTACATGAAGGGCAGCTCGGTCATTTTCGCGGGATCGCCGAACGGGCCCGGGCCGTTGCCCTTGCGATCGACGATGGTTTCCACGCCGGCGATCTTGCGATCCACGATTTTCATGCGAAGAGCTAAATAGCCGGGGCTGTCGTGCTCGTACACCACGCCGAAATACGCCACTTCACCCTGCGACGGATCGGCGGCGCGCAAGTCCTCCGGTCCAAGGCCGCTGATGGTGCCCCATAAGCCGTCGCCGACTTTCAGCGCGACGTTGTTTTCCGTGAAGCGGACGAACTTCGCCCACGGCAACAACGAAGGGCTCTTGTCCGACAGCGCGTGGAGATATTGATCGACGAAGCCGTAGAGGCAGGCGCGGTCGCAGACGTCGGTGGTGTAAGCGCTCTCGTCGGGGAAAATGCTCTGCGCGCGGCTACGCGGCAGAATCGCGCAAACCAGAAGAAAACATACGGGTACAGCGGCCACCCAGGCAATTCGGCGCTTTAACATGCGCCACTTCTTACTACTTTAGCGGCGGAAATTCCAGTCCGGAGAAGTGGTGAAGGCTTGGAGCGGGTAAACTTCGCGGAAGATGGCCTCCAGGCCGCGCACGAAGCCGGGACGAGTTGCCGCGGCGCGCGGAAGCTTTCGGCGCACGATCCAGCCGCGCAGCCGTTTCCAATCGTCGGATTCGAGCGGCCAGCCGGGACGCTTGGTCCATTCGTCCTTTTCGGATTTGTACCAGTAGGAGTCATATCGACTGCCGAGCTTGCGGCGCATGCCGGCGATATATGCGGGATGCTGCTGGGCGCGCTCACGCGCCAGCGTGGCGAGCGGCGAAGCTTTGCTTTCGCGATAGGCGCGGAACCCGCACGTTACAGCTTCGGCGGAAATTCCCACGTAGAGCTGCGCGCCTCCGGCCGCCTCGGAAAAATAGAGATACATTTGCGGCCGATAAGGAGATTTGTCCGCGGCAAAACGAATATCGCGATTGATGCGCGAAAAATTTTCGCCCACGCGCCCGCTGACGACGAATCGCGGATTCAGTTTCAGCGCGAACGGCGTCAGGCGGTCGAGCAGCACGCGGAAAGGCTCGACGACCTCCGAGCGGTAGCGGCCGCGGTTCTCGTCCATCCATGGCTTGTGATTGTTGCGGGAAAGCTCGCGGAAAAAGCGAAATACTCCGGGCGTGAAGATAGGCCGCTGACCCGTAGCCACGGCGGTCCGGATGTTAGTTCTGGCAGCCGCAAGCGCCGCCGCAGCATCCGCCGCCACTCGGAGCAGATGAGCCGCCGTTCGACGCTTTCGTGCCGTTCGCGGGCGCAGCAAACACGGAAAGCTGGATCGTGTGCTTCGAGCTGTCGCACTTCGGGCACGCGATTTTCGTGCTCTTGCTCATGACGAGCTTCTCGTACCGCTCGCCGCAATCGTCGCAAACGTATTCGAATATCGGCATGGTCTAAACTCCCGACGTCTCCGTCATTATATCGCTAATGAACTCGATCCATGCGCCATCCCATGAATGAAAAAGCAACAGCCCCGGTTTGCACCGGGGCTGTTCGTAAACCGCCAGGTTGAAAGAAAAAGCAGATCTCTCACCCCCGTTCCCGACAGAAGTCGTCGGGAACGGGTCCGGGATGACAAACTGCGTTAGTCACCGGCCACGGGTGCGGCTTCAGAAGCGCTAGGCGCGGCAGCGGTTTCTGTGTGGCCGTTGCCGTTTGCCTTCGCATTTTCGATCTGCACGCGCTGGACCGGAGCACCGGGGACGGCCGAAAGCACCGAGTCGATCGATTCGATCTGCACCACCGGCTCCTTCGCACGCTTCAATACCAGTTCTTCGTAGATCGCGCGCACCTTGGCCGCTTCTTCGAAGGCCTTCTTGCGGCGCATGCGGTCTTCCTCGGCGGCGGTAAGCGGAATATCGTGCTCCAGATGCCGCACGCGGGCCGCGTCTTCCGCGTCGATCTTCAGCGAATGCTCGTAATTCTGGAGATCGACTTTCTTGCCCTTGGCGTAAATCTGGTGTTTGCCGTGGCTCTTGTACCATTCCGCGACAGTCGCGTTCTTGTACATGTTCTCGATGATCTTCCGCCAGCCGATGCCGGTATTGTAGGCGCAGAAGGAAATTTCGCCCTGCTGCGTGGCATAGGGAATGATGCACATTTCGGTACGGCGGAAATCGTAGTTGAAAAGATCCTGGAACCACATGCCCGCGATGAAGAGGAAATTCCACGGATCTTCCTGGCGCCGCTTCATGGCGTCCTGGTAGGTGCGGTCCGGGCTGGTGCGTCCGTATTTCTTCTCGGAATTCTTGGAAAGCGCCCAGGTCTTGTCGAACTTCTTCCACAAGTCCTTAAGCGTCAGGCTGGGCGGCGCTTCAAACGGCTTGTAGTTGCGAAGCAGCGCCATAGCCATCATGAAGTTGGAGAATTTCTTGCTACGCGCCGCGTCCGTGATGGTGTTCACATCCTTGGTGAGCTGCTGCGCGTCCAAGAAGCGGGATACGGGCGCCCATTCCTTCGTTTCCTTGTTGATCATCATCGCCGTGCCGACGCCGCAATTCGGATGGCAGCCGCAGGAGAGCGACCCCCATTGCGAATCCGGGCCGTGCGAAAGGTCAGAGAACGTGGCGAACGTGCTGATGAACGACAGCGGAAACCAATCGCGCGTCGGCTCGATCTTGCCCACTTGCTTGCTTACGTCCTGTGCCAGATGTGAAAGCGTGTAGCGCTGGCGCATGCGGCGTTCGGGCGTAATGTCCTCGTCGCGACCGGTGAACGAAACCGGCTGGAACGAAACGAACGCGATCTTCTTCGGGTTTTCCATCGCGAACTTCACGATCGGTCCGACCTGATCGTTGTTCACGTTGTTGACGATGGTCGTCACCAGCACGATTTCAATGCCGGCCTCGTGCATGTTTTCGATGGCGCGCAGCTTCACGTCGAAGAGGTTGCCGACCTGCCGGTGGCTATTGGCGTCGTTGCCGATGCCGTCGAACTGCAGGTAGGCGTAGCGCATTCCCGCTTCGAAAGCCTTCTTGCAGAATTCCTTGCTTTTGGCGAACTCGATACCGTTCGTTGCCGCCTGGACGCTGTTGTAACCGATCTTGCGCGCGTAGGCGACCGCATCGACGAATCTCGGGTGCATGGTCGGCTCGCCGCCGGAGAACTGCACGGACATCTGCCGCCGCGGCTTGATCATCAGCGCGTTATCGAGAATCTCGGTGATTTCCTCCCAGCTCAGCTCGTGGACGTAGCCCACCTGGTTCGCGTCCATGAAGCAGGGATCGCACATCATGTTGCAGCGGTTGGTCAGATCGACGGTCAGAACGGCGCCGCGCCCATGGCGCACCGTGCTGGACCCGTGCCGATGCAGCTTTTCGTCGTTGTGCGCGGGAATGTCCCGGCCGGGGAACTGGCTTTCCACCCATGCCAGGAATTTCGAATCGACGGCCATCAAATCTTCATATTTGCCGTGCTGCGGGCATTCCTTGACCATCCAGACCTGCCCGTCGCGCTCGATGATCTGCGCCTTGATCTCGCCAACTTTCTCGTGGACGAGATCGGTCCAATCCTTTTTGCCGTCCATAATCGCCGCGCGCGCCTCTTTGACGCAATCGGGGCACAGCGAATCCGTGGTGCGCGGCCAGCCGAGCGTTGGCTTCGATTTTTCCCAGGATTTCAGAAGAGGCTTATCGGACCATTTCGGAGTGAATGACGGGTTCGGGTCCCTCATGTTGTCGAAAAAACGCACGGTGTCGAATGTAACGCCTGCCGCCTTGCAGAGCGCCCAGTCGAATGATTTCCATATACGAGTTGAAACGTTGCTAGCCATCTGCATCCACCTTTCTTGCGAGCCTGCGGTCGAATTTGAGTGTTGGCAATCTCTTGCGCGAGAGTGCTGATTTCGCGGGCGGAAACCGGCTAGCCCCCTAAACGGCCTCCGCACCTCAAGTTTGCCTTGGTTGCCCGTTCCGGTCCATCGGGTAACGTCCAAGTGGGCAAATAGGGGGTTAAACGGTCGAAATCTGCAGCCAAATGGAGGGTCAAAATCCTAGCTATCCGAGTGAAATCAGGAGGGATATGGCCAACGCGGGACAAGAAAGGCTGGCGCGACAAAGGGGTTAAAATGCGCTAACCGAGGTTGAGCGGCGTCTTCAGAACAGCCACGGCGAAGTGCGCCAAGTGCGGAGCTTCGTCATCGAGCTGAATCCAACGGACCACGCAGTGGTTCTTCACGTACTCCGACACTTTCGATTCGCTGATTCCCAGATGCTCGGCCAGCTTGGCCTTCAAGTCGATTTCCACGAATCCTCGCCCGCCGGGGCGACCCTTGCCGCCTCGTCCGCGCACCAGATTCCCGATTCCGACGCGCAGCGTCTGGCAAGCCTCCACATAGTAGGAAGTGGTTTGATCGGACTCGGAGAGCAAGAACACGCCGGGACCGGCCGGCGCTTCTTCCGCTTCGCCTACGCGATGCAATGCGCTGCCGAGCAAGCGGCGCAAAAGGGAATCCAAATGCGTCATGCGTGAAGCTATACCGGGGTCGCCAGCGCGCCCGTGCGCCATGCGCTCGGAAGGCAATCGAGGCGCGGGAGGTTCCACATGAGCTGGCTGCGGCGCCTCGTAGCTGCGTTCTTCACGCGCCGCCGGCTCTTGGCTGGAAGCTTCATACCGCGCACGCTCTGGCTCGATCGCACGTGCCGGCGGATGCTCGGCGCGCGCTTCGGCCGGAGGTGTGAATGCCTGCGCGGGGGCAGTCTGCGTGTTTGGCGCGCCTCGGCGCCGGCCTCGTCCGCCGCGCCGGCCTCGCCGCCGTCTTCGCCGGGCCTCGTCCCCGCCTGCGGGTGCTGCTGCCGCGGAGGCTTGCCGCGCTGGCGCCTCGGTCTGCGCATCCGTTCGCCTCATTTCGCCCGGTTCCGGCAAGCGCTCTTCGCGCCGCTGGTCGAGGTCAGCGGATCCGAAAAATTTCGTTTGCGATTCGTAATCGGGCTCTTCTTGAGGAATATCGGATTGCGCTTCGATCTCGGGCGGCAGCGGCTCTTGCTCGGACGGGGAAATGGCGTGCGCGTTTTGTGACGGAATCTCGCGCGGCAGCTCTATGTGCTTGGCCGGCAATGGCGCTCCCAGCCGCGTCAGAGCTTCTTCGGCCTTTTCCTTCCAGTCCGCGCGGCGGAAGCGCTGTGCCGCGATCGTGTACCACTTTGTGGCTTCGTCAGGGCGCTCGGCTTTTTCTTCGATCGCGCCGAGTTCCCAGGCCACCATCGCGTCGCGAGTACGCTGGTAAAGTTCCGATAGCTTCACCGCGGGATCGCGGCCATTCTTCGCTTTGCGAATTCTCGCCTGTATCTGACGCCAATCTGCCATGTCCGCTGCATTGTATCAGCGGTTTTGTATTAGTCCAACGCGGAGTAGCGTTTGCCGGCGGGTCGCGTTGAATTTTCTTGATCCTGGCGCCAGCAGCCACAATTCAAGCTGACTCTACCTTGGCTTTAGCTGCCGTATATCCCCGCATGGGATAGAATCAATGTGACCCCCGCCCATGCTCTGAGGACCTGAGGAGACGATCGCGTGCCCCGAAAATGCCCTTGGTTGAGATTAAGCGCAATCGGCTGCGCCTTTATTGTGTGCTTGCTGCTTTTCTCCGCTTCCAGCCGGGCGGGGCAATCTCCGAGTTCGGCGGGGTTCGCTCCCCTCGAACAATGGAAAAGCGCGATCATCGATCGAAATAAATCCATGCTGGTTTCGCTCTATTCAGCCAACCCGCCTGCCGTGGCCAAGATTCCGCAGGGCACGGCGCGCGACCCCAGCGAAGAGCCGCGTTTCTGGCAACTGCTGGAGTCCTACGGCCTCAGCAGCTTCAATCCCAAGGTGCTGCAGATCGAGCGCCCCGAGCCGGGCGCGGTGGCGCTCACGCTGCGGATCGAAATGAAGCTGCGCACCAAGAACGGCTCGCAGCCGGCTGTTGTGGAGGCCGCGCAACTCTGGGTCCGGCAGGGCGGCGCGTGGCGCATCGTCGAAACGCAGCGCAGCGATCCGGCCGCGGACCCGGAGTATCAATTGCCGCAGCCGTCGGACCCGGACGTTAATCTTTATCCGCCGCCCGCCGAGGCGCGCGGAGAAATCGCCGCCGCATTGCGCGCCGCCGAGAAAGACCATAAGCGCATCATTTTGGTTTTTGGTGGGAATTGGTGCTACGACTGCCACGTGCTAAACGCCGCGTTTCATTCACCGCAAATCGCGCCGCTTATCAACGCCAATTATCACGTGGTGCACGTCAATATCGGCGATGGCCACGACAATCTCGATCTGGCCGACGAATATGGCATCCCTTTACGCCAATCCGTCCGCGTGCCAAGTCTCGCAGTGCTCGATTCAAATGGAAAAGTGGTTTACAGCCAGAAAAATGGCGAATTCGACGACAGCTCGCGCCTCTCGCCCGCCGATATCATTCAATTTCTGAAGAAATGGGCGCCACGCCGCGGCTAACCGGCATAGCGAGTCAGTTTGAGCGCGGCTGTGACGGGAGCGGTCGCAATCGAAGGCCCCGGTACGCGACGAGCATCTTTCTTCGTCCTCGCTATGTTATAAAGGAAGAATCATAGAAACTGAAGCGTTACGCGCGCCTCGGCGCGCGCCCTGTTTGTGAATGCACGGCAGTCCGAAAGGAGTTCCGCATGCCCGGCCTTTTTAAAACTTCTAATCCCGCGCTGAACGAGAGGACGTTCGACAATCGCGTTGCCATCGCCGGCGAGGCGATGACGCTGCAAGGCACCGTCAACAAGACCGGTTTCCTGCTTTTCTGCGCCTTGGCGACGGCTGCGTGGACGTGGTATCTCGTTCGCACGCAGCCCGAGTCCGTCGCGCTGTGGCTTTGGGGCGGGCTGATCGGCGGATTGGTCCTCGCGCTGGTCACAGTCTTCAAGAAAGAGTGGTCTCCAGTCACCGCTCCAGCGTATGCGCTGTGTGAAGGCCTCGCGCTCGGCGGAATTTCCGCGGTGTTCAACGCGGCGTATCCGGGCATTGCCATCGAAGCGCTCGGACTTACGGCCGCCGTCACGGCAGTCATGCTCCTGCTGTACACCTCAGGTTTGGTGCGCGCCACTCCGAAATTCACCATCGGCGTGGTGGCGGCCACCGGCGGCATCTTCCTCTTTTACATCGTCGATCTCGTGATGGGCTTCTTCGGCCATCACGTGCCGCTGCTTTATAGCACCGGCCCATGGGGCATCGGCCTCAGCGTGGTGATCGTGATCGTCGCGTCGCTGAACCTGATTCTGGATTTCGCTTTCGTCGAGACCGGCGTTCATCAAGGCGCGGCCAAGTACATGGAATGGTACGGCGCGTTCGGAATCATGGTCACGCTGGTGTGGATGTACATCGAAATTCTGCGTCTGTTAAGCAAAATGCGCAGCCGGTGATGTGCGTTAGTGCGTGATTAAGCGACGAACTACTTCTGCTTTTCACCTCTGCGCTGCGCTTCGGGATGGCCGCGCCGCGCGGCGGCATCCTCGATCACGGCGTTGATTTCCGCGCCTGTGAGCATCGAAAAGCCGGTGATATAAAACCACAGCATCAGCACGATCACCGCGCCGACCGATCCGTAGCTCGCTGAATAGTTGTCGAAGAAGTGCAGATAAATTCGCAGCCCCACCGAAGCCGCCACCCAAATCAGCACGCCGATGAACGCTCCCGGCGTAAGCCAAGCCCAGCGGCGTTCCTTGCGGTCCGGCGCCCAGCGGTAGAGCACCGCATACGCGAGCACCACGAAGAACAGCGCGATCGCATATTCGCCGATTTTCCAGATTTCGCGAAGCACGTGGCTCAACCCGATCCCGCCGCCCATCATGCGCACCAGCCATCCGCCGAGCACGCTGATCAGCACTCCCGCGGCAATCAGCACGCCGAGAACGATCGTCAGCGCAATCGCCAGCGCGCGCTGCTTCCAGATCGG
>JASHPG010000013.1 GCA_030038275.1 Candidatus Acidiferrales bacterium
GATTCTCCCGCCGGGAGCACGCCGGGCTGATCGAGCGCCAGGCAGAGAGCCGGATTGCCCGGGTCCGCGGAATAAACGGCGAGGAGATGGTGGCCCTCGGAGCCGACGTAGCTGATGCTCAAAACAGCCTGTCCCGGCAGTTGACGCTCGATAGAGAGGAAATAGTTCTCAGTGTACGGGTAGGTATTCCACGGCGGAGGCGCGGTCATGCCGGACTGCGGATTATAAACGTTGTTGAAAACGACGCTGGTATTTGGATGGCTGGCTCTGGCATTGAGCGGAGGAAAAGTCAGCGGGTACGGAGTCACTCCTAGAGTTCCGTCGGCCAGATCGTAGGGCGTTGCAAAAAGCCCATTGTAAACCGTGTCGCTCAAGCCGTAGGGAGGCTGCGGCTCGTCAATGCCGATCGTATTACCTTCAATGATACTATTAAATACTCCGTAGCTTGCGCGGATGCTGCTTTTTCCGGGGCCTCCAAAAATCTTTCCAATAAAGCCACCGCTTTTGCTGGGCGAGTAAGCCAGGCCGATCCGAGGAGCGAATCGAAAGCGCTGCGGAACCAGCGTGTTCGGGATGCCGGGATCCGTCGGGTAAACCAACCCGGGAAATGCGTTGGGATACACCACGGATTGTTCGCCGGGTCTAAAGGTTGGAACCTGATCGTATTTTTCGGACCAGTACTGCATCAGTTCGACGCGCAGGCCGTAATTGAAAGTAAGATTCGGCCGGACGAGCCAGGAATCCTGACCATACCAGCCGAGATATTTGTGGCGCGGATAGTAATGCGACGAGTCCTGCTGGTTGAACTGGTTCGGCGCGCCGATCAGAAAGTCCGCGAAGTCGCTGCCGGTCTGATAACCATCGAATACGAAAGTGCCATTAAATTCCGCGTCGGGGTTCACGTTCACCTGCTCGAAGCTGACCGCGATTCCGCCCTTGAGCGTGTGATTGCCCAACACCTTTGAAACGCTATCGTTCAAGGAGAAGGTGTTATTGTCCTGATCTACGTTGGTGATCGGCAATCCCATCACGAAATCGCCTTGGAAGACCACATTCTCGACACCCGTGATCGCCGGATCCAAGGGATAGATGCCGGCCGTTCCTGCTCCGGTTACGAAGCCCTGGGATTCATAGCTGGGTCCCAATCCGCCGGACGGCTGGCCCACGACGTTAGCGTCGCGCATGAAACTGAAGTGAGCCTCATTTACCATATCTGTGCCGAACATCTTAGTGTCACCAAAGCTGATCAGTTGCGAGCGGCCGTAATTCAAACCATTAAAGCCGGGCACAGTCGCACCGCCTTGTCCGCTAGGAAACGGATTATTCAAGAAATAGTCGTCGAAAAAGTAGTAGGCAGAGAGAGTGCCCCAGCGTGCCGCGTCCTCATCAAGGCGCAGGCCGAATTTGTCGTCGCGGATTCTCTCGTCCTCCGAGCCAGCGAACGTCGTTGGACCGTCATTAGGTTTCGGAATGTACTGCAACAGATTGGTTGCCGGTGCGGCCCAAGCGGATGGAGGAATGATAAGGCCTGGGAAAATGCAATCGGCCGTGGACGAACAGTTGGAAGGGTAGGTAGCCGTGAAGTTGCCTGGTACATGTTCACCAGCAGTGTAGTAATACGGCTCGCCGGGAGAAATCGTATAATCCAGAGAGTTCTGAAGCTGCGCCGCCAAACCTGCCCCGCTTATCGTCGTGGGTATCTGCACAGTGACGGGCTGACCGCCTTCGATCATGGTTGTGGTGGTGACGAACGAGGCGGCCTGATCCGCGAGATTGCCTGTCAAATCCGCGAGTGAAGGTACTGTAATCAGTCCGGTAGCCAACCCTTCGACCGTCCGCGTCCCTTGATAATCCCCGAAAAAGAAAGTCTTATCTTTTCTGATCGGTCCACCGAGTGTGCCGCCGAATTGATTCTGCTGATAAGTCTCCCGAGTCGGCGAAAAATAACTCCGCGCGTCCAGATCAGTGTTACGGAGGAATTCAAAGGCGTTACCATGAAGCTGGTTCGTCCCACTCTTGGTCACCACGTTCACGATGCCGCCGGCATAATTGCCGTATTCCGCGTCGAAATTGTTGGTCAGGACGCGAAATTCGGAAATGGAATCCAAGTTCGGAATGATGCTCGTGCCGCCGTTCATCTCCTCTTTTACATCAGAGCCATTCACAAGGAATCCGTTGGCATCTTCCCTCTGTCCGCTAATCGATTGATTCCCTGGATTAAGGTCGCCAGAAGGTGGAATCGCCACGGTCACGCCCGCCATCACCACCGAATCCGGAGTCTGCGTGGACATGGGCACGATGCCGGGCTGAAGGGCGAGCAGATCGGTGTAGCTTCTCCCGTTGAGGCCGACGGCGGTTATTACAGGCCCGGTGATGACGTCGCCCATTTGAGTACTCTCGGTGTCGATCTGTGCTACTCCCGCCCCCTGGACGGTGACCTTTTGCGTTTCCTCGCCCATTTCGAGAGTCACGTCGGCCTGAAACTTGGTATTCACATCGATCACCACGCCAGTGCGCTTGTAGGGCTTGAATCCGGACATCGAAATATCCAATTCGTACTGCCCGACCGGAATCGCGGGGAAGGCATAAAACCCATCCGAGTTCGTCTGCGTCGATTGCTGAACTCCGGTTGCCATGTTGCGGATACTGACTCCGGCAGAGGGTACGACGGCACCACTCATATCCTTCACTGTCCCGGAAATGCTTCCACCGGCGACCTGTGCCGAGGCGTTCGGCCAGTCAACACAAAATAGAGCGAATATTATAAATAGAATGGATATCGTCTGATGATTCCTGTGCAATTTCCCTCCGCGCCTTGCGGCAGTGCGTGCTCGTGCAGCTAAACCTAAACAGGATAGCTCTCTCAATTCGCTTACACCACGGTCCATGCCCCCGAGCGAGAAAACATCAAAACAGGATGAGTGCCTGACAGGACGCGCTGTCGACGTTCTTTCGCTGGCTCGTCGGGACGGATAATATCGGAGGAGGACGTTGGGGCTTGTAAAATCGGCGTAAAATCTTAGTTCCGGTGGATTTTAGCTCCCTGCTCTGCTTCTGATCCGGCACGACGGCTGCTTGCGACCCGTCGGTGCAGGTTCATTTGTTAGCCATACTCAGCCGACATCTTGATGCTCTGACGCGTTGATATCCGCTATGGTTTCCCCACGCCAATTAGGATTTGATGCCAAGCAGCCTCGAAGAAATTTGTCTCTCCGGTAGACAATCCAGACCATAACAGACTTCCGTGGGGGAAGCGGCTTTGGAAAATTGAAGAGAGCGCCAAGCAGAACGGCCGTATCATCTGTGTTTGCGCTTTTGCGCAGACGCCGACATGAGTACGGTCTATTTATCGCTAGGATCAAATTTGGGAGACCGAGCTGGAAACATTGAACGGGCGATTGCAATGCTCGAAAAGAGGGGAGTTCGTGTGATGCGGCAATCGTCGCTGTACGAAACCGAGCCGATTGGCGTCCGCGGCGGCGGGTGGTTCTTGAACGGCGCCATCCAGGCGGAGACCGATTTGACTCCCGCGGATCTCATGAGCGTGCTGCTCGATGTCGAGCGGGCGCTGGGACGCGAACGGACGGCATCACCCTCGGAGGGGCCGAAAGAATCGCGGACAATCGATCTTGATGTTCTGCTCTACGGCTCAGACATCGTGCGCGATCCGGGAGTGGAAATTCCGCATCCGCGAATGGCGAAACGGAAATTCGTGCTTGCGCCGCTAGCGGAAATTGCGCCTGACGTGGAGCATCCTACGCTGAAGAAGTCCATTGCGGAGCTTTTGGCAGAGAGCAAAGACGAGAGCACCGTTCGCCGCTTCAAAGGATAGCCACAACGTTTCGTACGGTCATAAGTGCTCGCGGTCTTTGCGTTCTCTTTCGCGCTTCTTGCGGTCTTCTTCCTCTTGGCGTTCGTAGTCAGCCATCTCTTCCTCAGTCATCTGGTAATCCTCGCGGGATGCAAACATGGATCCGCGGCGCGTCTGACGGGCGGCGCGCAGCCTGCGGACCGGGCTCCTTTTAGCGCCGAAATTTCCCATGGCTCGGATGGGCTCTTCGATCGCTCCGGATTCGACGAGCAGATCGCTGACCTTCTCGAAGAAATCGTGCAGATGGTATGGCTTTAGAGAATAGGGGAGATCTTTCTGCTCCAAAATGGGTTGGGCCGCAGCGGCCAAGTGAACAGGCACGAGAAACAATACGCCCAGCTTTGCCGGCTGGTGCTCGGGAGCGTCTCCATTCGCTTTAGGCTCTGCATCCGAGAGTTCACGCAGGATCGCAAACAACGGACCGCTCACATCGGCTACGGCCACGTTGACGATGGCAAGGTTCCACCCGCCCGCAGCGAGGTCTGTGAGCGCCTGACGCGCATCGGGAACTATGCGCACTCGCCAACCCTCGGAATCAAGCACGCTTTTAAGGGCATGCTGGCTAGCTACGTCGTCGTCGATGATGAGGATACCAACTTCGGACACGGATGCTCCTGGGGAAAATAACCGAGAATACGAGTATAGGAGTGCTGAAGGCAGTGGAACCGGCTTCTGTCGAGCGATTTCCATGGCGGCGCTTGTCCAGATGGACAGGCGAATATAAAGCGAATAATAGCTCTTGACAGGCGAAACAAAAGCGAATATATTTCGGGCGTGCGGCGAGGCTGCCAATGGCCACGTACCCTATCCTTCGACAGCAACCAGCGACGCTTCGGCGCCGCCCGGTCCGAGCGGAGGAAACCAGCCTCACCTTATTCCCCCTAGCCGTCCGCCACGGCGACTGTGAGCCGAGCGGTGCTTCCGCGCCCCCTCCGGCGGAGAGTCGGAGAACGAAGCCCGCCACGGAACTGGTCGGCATTGCGCGGCTCGCCGCCACCTCCCCTCGCGCTGAGGTGAAGCGCGGGACCGAGTATTTCCTCCTGCCGGTGAGGTCCATATTGAACGAATGCCGGTCGGAGCGGGTGCCTTTCCGGTGGACGGTGAACCCATACCGGGGATGCGAATTTGGGTGCCGCTACTGCTACGCGCGCTACACGCACGAATATATGGAGCTCGACGGCAGCGAGTTCGAATCGAAGATTTTCGTGAAGCAAAACGCCGCAGCTTTGGTGGAGCACGATCTGCATAGCGAAAAGATATGGGGCGAGCACATTGCCATCGGCACGGCGACCGATCCTTATCAGCCGGCGGAGCGCGAGTTCCACGCCACTCGCTCCATTCTGGAAAGAATGGCGGAGCGCGAAGGACTGAGCGTTTCCATCACGACGAAGTCGGACCAAGTGGCGAAAGACGCCGATCTGCTGCGGAAGATCAGCGAGCGCTCGTCGTTGACCGTGAATGTGACAGTGACGACGGTGCGGACGCGGTTGGCGCGGATGCTGGAGCCGCGGGCGCCACGCCCCGATTTGCGGCTCGCGGCCGTGCGCAAATTGCGCGAGGCGGGAATTGCGGCGGGCGTGTTCGCCATGCCGATCCTGCCCGGGTTGACCGACCGTGACGAGGATTTGGAGAAGCTGGCCCAGGCGGCGAAAGAAGCTGGAGCGCTATGGTTCGGCGCCAGCGTGCTTTTCTTGATGCCATCTTCTTGGAAGCCCTTCATGGAGTTTTTGGAAGCGAAGTTTCCGCGGCTGGCGGCACGCTACCGCGACTGGTACCGAGGATATGGATACGCGCCCGAGGATTACCGGAAGCAAATCGGCGAGCGCGTGGCGAAACTGCGAAGGAAATACGGCTTGGGATCGCGACCGGTGGATGGCGAAACGCGTCCGCAGCAGTCGCGACAATTGCAGCTTTCGTGGGACAAGGGAGGAACATCGTGCCAACTGTAAAGAGGCCGACTATGCGGAAGAGATCGCGGAGAGCGCCGGCCAGATCGCCTTTCAAACCGCTGACAACGGCTGTCGCGGAGCCGAAACCCGCGCGAGGGATGAAACTGAAGAACGTTTCGCGATTGACGTTGCTTTTCGCATTCGCATGCCTGGGAGCATTTGTGGCTGGACGTCCACCAGCTGAGACACAGGCGCAAGTTATATCGGCGCAGGTCGCAAAAGCCGCGCCGCGAGCCAGCAAGGCACAAAGGCGGGTGCTATGGAACGATGATGCGGGGCGCATCTTTCTCAGCTTGCGCTGGTAGCGGAAAGCGCCGGCGAAGGAAATCGAGGAACGCACGGGAGCGCGGCCGGCCATTCGTCTCTTGTTTCGCTAACCGGAGCAGGAATACGAGTACGTGAAACACGTCCGAGTCTTTGAGCGTAAGAAAACCAGCGCGCGAAGATTCCGACTTGCGAAATTCCTGGAGAAATTGCCCGACCGCGCCGTATAGCAACCGTGCCGCCGAAACTTCCGGCGGACGTTCGTAGTAAATGCCCGTGCCGAGCGTGCGATAGGTTTCCGCGAGGGCCTCGATAGCGGCGATCGCGTCTGAGTCTCGCAGATTGCGGTGCTGGCGCTGCATACTCAGGACGGCACCGCCGAGGCCGGTTACCACGGGCCAGTGCTCATACACAAAATCGACTGGAACAAAGACATCGCGGTAGGGAACGTCATCCGATGAAACCGGCTTGCGGTGCTCCGCCTCGTAGCGATGCGCGGCGGTCAAATACGAGCAGTCGGGCGGGCAATCGATAGTGACCTCGCGTTCCTGGCCGCAGCAGACGGCACAGATTTTTTCGCCCTTGGCGGGGCAAAACCGCTTCGGCGGGCGCTTTCCGCAAACCGGACAGCTCATTGATCCCCGAGAAAAGCAAGTTGGTAGCGTAACGATCAGACTACGGGAAGATGCAGGAGACCGCAAGGCAAGCTACCGCGGCGCAGGCGGATTAAACGCGAGCAGCTTCGCGCGGCGCGAATTTCTCGACGGACGCGATTTGGTGCAGCAACGTCTCGATCACGTATTCGTCGCCCAATTTGGAATTGATCATCACGTTGTAGAGCGGGCGATGCGGCCATTCGCTGTTGAAGTAGTGGCGGATGAAGGCGGCGCGGTCGCGGTCGATTTCCTCGATCAATTGCCGGGCTTCTTTTTCGGATTTGCCGATGCTTTGGATGCGGCGCAGCTTTTCATCCACCGAGGCATAGACAAAGACGTGAAACGCGTCCTTACGCTCGCGCAGGAAATACGTGGAACCACGGCCAACGATGACGCAAGGACCGCGCGAGGAAACATCGCGGATTACGCGCTCGAGCATTGAGAACATGCGGTCGGTGTCAAACGGACGAGATTCGCCAAGCGGGAGAGCGCGCTCGTAGCTGCCGCGCGCGTAAACCTTGAAAAGCCGGTAAAGCAGGGAATCGACGCGTTCATCGCAGCTGGCGGCGACGCGCTGGTCCACCTGAGCTACGCGAGCAATTTCGGCGGTCAACTCTTCATCCCAGAGCTTCCAGCCGAGGCGCTCCGCTAGGTGGCGTGCAATTACCGCTCCGCCACTGCCGTATTCACGCTCCACCGTCACCACGCGGATTTGCATCCTGTGATTCTCCCACCGAGAATGTAGCACAGGTATGCAAGCCGAGTGCGTGTCTGCGGGACAGCCGAGGCAGGGCCATCGAACCAGAAACGCGAAACGCAGCGAGCGCTTGAGGCGTGCTGGGCAGCCGGTGAAGCTTTCGGGAAACCGCTTACCTACTTCAAATAGACCTTCGGCTCGACGGACATTCCGATGCGGAGAAACTCATCCTTGTTCTGCCCCGGGTCGATAGTGATCTTCACGGGAATCCGCTGCACGACCTTTACGTAGTTTCCGGTGGCGTTCTCCGGAGGAAGCAGGCTCAGCCGGGCGCCCGTTGATCCGGAAATGCTGTTGACGCGCCCTTTATACGAGCGGCCGTTCGAATCCACGCTGATTTCGACGGGCTGACCGGGCCGCATGCGTTTCAATTGCGTTTCCTTGAAATCCGCGGTGACCCACAGGCCCTCAATCGGAGCGACGGTTAATAGTTGCTGGCCGGGCTGGACGTTCATGCCCTGCTCCACATTGCGAATGATGAGCCCGTCGACGGGCGCAACGATCTTGGTGTATTGAAGATTTAGCTCGGCCTGTTCGAGCGCGGCGCGCTTCCCGGCAACGTTGGCGAGGGCTGCCAAAGCGCGCTCGCGAGTGGTGCGGACCTGTTGTGGTCCCGTTTGCGCAGATCGCAAGTCGGCCTGGGCCTGCGCCAAGCGCGCGCGAGCCTGCTGGACTCCTTGGTTCGCCGCTGCCACAGCCGCTTTCGCGGCTTGCACCGACGCAGCCGAAGAGGCGGCGTTGGCGACCGCTTGGTCGTAAAGCTGTTCGGAAATCTCCTTCTTTTGGACGAGCTGACGATAGCGAGCCAAGTCGTTCTGCGATTTGGTGTTGTTTGCCTGAGCCTGTACGAGTTGTGCGCGCGAAGCGTCCAGTTGCTGTTGCGCCGCTGCGATGCCAGCTTGCGCGTTAGCGACCTCGGCTTCCGAAGTGGACACTTGGCTAGTGGTGCTGATGCTCGTTACTGGCACGGTGATTCCCGCCGCGCGTGCGGTGGCTTCCGCGTCCGAAAGCGCGGCCTGCGCCTGGTCCACGGCAACCTGGTAGTCGCGGGGATCGATTTCGACCAGAACCTGGCCTGCCTTTACCAGTTGGTTGTCGTCCACGTAAACCTGCGAGACGTAACCGGAAATGCGCGCGCTAACCGGGTACAGATAACCGTCCACTTGGGCATCGTCGGTGGATTCGTAACTGGAGAAATATCTCCAGGCAAAATAACCACCGATCGCCAGAGCGACCAATATGGCAATTAGGAACCATCGCGCCGCCGGCCGGTCGCGAAAGAAGCGCGCCGCGCGCGCTCTTGGAGGAGCGGCTGAGTGGGTTTCGCCGTGTGCCGGATTCTCGCTGGCGGCGCCAGGTGGGTTTTCGACTTCCGTCTGCTGTGCCATAGCTCTATTTTTCCTCGAAATATTGCTTCACGCCGGTTTCGGCCACTCCGAGCGCACGGGCCAACGAAATTTTCGCGTAGTTATCGAGATACAAGCTGGAAATGTACTGCTGGTGGGCGCTGGCGACCTGCTGCTGCGCCTGCACTACTTCAACCGTGTCCGTCACGCCAGCCGCGAAGCGGTCGCGAGATTGCGAAAGCGTTTGCTCGGCTAGATCGACGTTGCTTTGGGCAACGCTGACGCGCTGTTCGGCGGACTCAAGGTTCAGAAGGGCGGTCCGCACCTGCGAGTCGATTTGCGCTCGCAAGTCATCGAGCTGTTCACGAGCCTGCTGCAACTGCGCGTTGGCCTGCAAAACATCGCCATGAACTCGATTTCCCTGGAAGATCGGAACGGTCAGGGTGCCACGCACATCGAAGACTCCGTGGGTCTGGACATTCGGGTAAGTGCCAGCCAGGCCGTAATCGGCGCTAAATGACAGGGACGGCAGATATTCCGCTTCGGCGGCGCGGCGGGAATCTTCCGCGGCGCGAACACTAGCAATGGCGGCCTGATAATCAGAGCGCGAGGCGTACGCCTGCTTGAGGGCCTGATCGAGCGATAGGCCGGTAAGCGGCTGATAGGGAGTTTTGTCGGTCAAATCGAATCGTTGGCCAGGGGCGAGACCGATGGTTCGTGCGAGAGTCAGCTTCTGAATGGCGAGATCGTTTTTGGCTTGAATCAAGGCCTGTTGCTGCGTCTGCAATTCCACTTTGGCACGAAGAGCGTCAATGGAAGGCGCGGTTCCAGCCTGCACTTGATCAGACGCCTGCTGATAGAGCGCTTGCGCGGTGTTCACTTGGGCAGTGGTCGAATTTACGGTCGCCTGATCGGCAATGGCCTGCACGTAGGCAAAGCCAACGGCCAACACGACCAAATCGCGTGCGTCCTTATACGTGTACTGAGCTGCCTTGGCGTTTTCGGATGCGGCGCGAGTGCCATTCCATGCCTGCCAGTCAAAAACCGATTGGGTTAAATAGGCGCGGGTATCGAAGTATTGGAAAGGGCCCACCACCGCAGGGATCTGAAGCCCGGGAAAGCCACTGAATCCAAACTCGGCGAGATCCACCTTTGAATCGTCCATGTAGCTGGACGTAGTCAGATTTGGCAGCAGATGGCTCAGTTCCTGCCAACGCCGGCCGCGCGCGGCCTGAAGATTCTGTCCAGCCAACAAAAGTCCGAGATTGTGCTGCAACCCGCGCTGGATCGCGTCTTGCAGGGATATCTTCAATACACCTGGAACCAGTGGCTCAGGAACGCTGCCGGAATACGCGTTGCCCGTTTGCGGCATAGAGGGCATCGGCGCTGAGACGGCTGGAGCTGATTGCGAAGGATACGAAGCCCCTGGGGATACCGCGCCGGGAGCATTCTGTGCGCGCACCGGGAGTGCCGATGCAACGGACAGCGCCACAGCCGCGCAAATAATTGCCAGGCAACCCGCCAAAGAATCTCCTCTACTCACTGAATTCTGGTTGGATGAAACTCGCGCTATGGACGACTCAAGTAGTTGCGGAGTTTTCATAGTCGTTTGCCGCGCGGAGCGGCGTTTCGAGAGCGCGCTGAGCGAGGATTTTGTTTTTTATCGGCCAGGAGATTGGGCAACAAGAGCGCCCAAACGTCTTCCGCGATCGAGCGCAACGACGAATCCGGATTCAGGGCCCAGGCGACGGCCACGCCGAGGAGTATCACCTGCGTCAGGCGCGCTAATTCTGACGCTGGAACGTCACGGCGAATCTCGCCCCGATCCTGGGCGATCTCGAAAACTTCCGTCATCAGATTGCGGCCGGTTTTCAGGCGTTTCTGCAGTTCTGCGCGGACCGGCGCGCAGGAAGCGTGAGCCGCATAGATGGCGCGTAGCAGCGCCGGACTTTCCTTCGCTTGGCCCGCCAAGTCAATGGCCAATTCCCGCAGAGCGGACAGAACCGGCCCGTTTTGGGCGCGGTCCCGGGCGCGTTCGATTTCCGCCAGCCTCTGCGCTCCGAAAGTTGCCAGGACGTGTTCTTTGGTCGGAAAGTAATTGAAGAAGGTCCCCTTCCCAACGTCCGCGGCTTCGGTGATGTCCTCCACGGTAGTTTCGAGAAATCCGCGCTTGGCGAATAGATCGAGCGCGGCGCGGAATAGCCGCTCGCGCGTTTCAGCGCGGCGACGCTCGCGGCGGTCGCCCCGGGGCGTCTGCTTGCGTGGAATTGACACGGTATGCGATGCCATGGCGGTGGTTTGACTTGGTGACCAAAAGACAAGTCCGACTATAGGTCAGTATTGAATGCGAGTCAACAGCCCGGTTTTAAGATGAAGCACTCCCACATTATGCGTGACGAACGACCGAGCCGGGCGAGTCGGCCCCGGCTCGGCAAGATTAATGAGGTACTCAGGCGAAAGCTTAATGGGAGAGATTCTTGGGGCTATGCTGGTTCAGCGTCTCGATCAATAAGTGGGCCGCTTGCGGCACGGGAACCGCGCCGTGAAGGGCGATGTCTTTCGCGGACAACTTGCGCCCGTAGATGCGTTCATTAGCGTCGTTATCGGGGCGCAGCGTGGAGCCCTCGAGCGAAATGCCGGCAAAGAGCCCGCGCGAGCGAGAATACGTGAGGATCTCGGCTCGCATGGCTGCATCCGTATCAGCTTCAGCTGCCCGGCCCTTCGGTCCCGCTGCCGCAGAGGCATCCGCGCCCAATTTAACTTTGCTGCTCAAGATGGAACCCGCGCCCGAAGGATTCATCACGAGAAGCACGAAATCGGTGGCCTGCCCGCCCAATTGGAAGCCGAAGCTGCCTCCTTCAAGGGCCATCATTGTGGGAGCGCCCCAGGGGCCTTGGAAATTATCGCCACTGCGGCAGGTCATTGCGCCTCGCCCGTAGCTGCCGCCGACCCCGAACGCGAGTTTGATCACCGATGGGATCACGATAACGCAATCGGCCTTATCGATCAGACTTTGCGGGATATCATCCGGTATGTTCAAAATTTCCTTCATTACTTCTCCCGCGTTTTGCAAACGGTTCTCGTCAGTCTTTTTGTTATCCGCTTGTGCGGGAGCGGAGGTGAAAAGCGACGGCAACCCCAAGAGCATTACAGCCAACAGGTACGGGAGTATCTTTTTCATTCGCTGCCTCCAGTCAATGTGAAAGATCATAGTTGTTCGTTGTGCTGAAGCGCAAGCTCAGGCCGGGGGAGAGCCGCAACCGCGCGTGTATAGCCTATAATTGCGGACCAAGAGCCGACGCTCAATGGTTGGATTCAGCAAACTGCGAGGTGGTTGCCGCGCATCCGCGGCGATAGCGATCGTGGCGATGTGCCTGGCCGCGATACCCGGGCCGCGCCTCGCTGACGCAGCAGGCGAGGCAGCGCGAGTCAGTCAGCGGCCGGACGTGGCACGGTTCCGCGCACGCGTCGAGTCGATTCTCTCAGGGAAACAGGCCGCTCGGTCCTACTGGGGCATTCTGGTTACCGACCGCGACACCGGCGAGACTCTGTATTCACTCAATGCCGACCATTTTTTTACTCCGGCATCGAATGCCAAACTCGTCACCACCGCTCTTGCGCTCTCGACCCTAGGTCCCGACTACCGGTTCCGCACCACCTTGGAATCAGATGCCAGCCTCGGCTCCGACGGAAAACTGGCGGGCGATTTGATTCTGGTGGGTCGAGGCGATCCCGATTTGTCCAACCGTGTTTTCCCATTCGCGGGAGAATTGGCGCGCCAAGGCCCGACTGACAGGGTTTTTGCGGATATGGTTGATGCCGCTGTTGCCAAAGGACTGCGCGATGTGGATGGCGACATCGTCGCGGACGACAGCTCTTTTCCGTACGATCCGTATCCTGCGGGCTGGAGCGTCGGCGATCTGTTTTTCGATTTCGGCGTGCCGGTCAGCGCGATTACGTTCAACGACAATATCGTCTCAATTGGGATTCAGCCTGGCGCTCGGCCGGGCGATCCAGCGGTGATCAGCACGCAACCGGCGGCGGCGCTCGTTACTCTCGCACACTCGGTCGAGACCTCCGCAGCCGGTGGGATGCCGGAGATTGCCGTGGTACGCCAGCCGGGAGCGAATTTCCTGCTGCTGCGCGGGAAAATACCGGCTGGACACGATGCCGTAAAGCTCGACTTGGCGATGATAGCTCCGGCCGAAACGGCTGCGCGCACGGTCAGGGATTTGCTTGAGGCGCGTGGCGTCCGCGTGACCGGTGGGATTCGCGTGCAGCATTCGCCTCCGCCGGAAACGACGGCTGAAGGTGAGCCCGTGTTGCCGCTGGAGGTGCCGCCGGAACCAAATCACAGGTTGGTACTCGCCGAACATTTGTCTCCGCCGCTGCGCGAAAGCGTCGAGTTGACCAACAAAATCAGCCAGAATCTGCACGCGGAAATTTTTCTGCGAGCGGTCGGGCGCGAAAAATTGGGACTCGCATCAACAGCTGCCGGTTTGAAAGTCGAGCGACAATTCCTGCATTCGGTGGGCGTGGCGGACGGCGACGTGGTGCTCAGCGACGGTTCGGGACTCTCTCGCGACGACCTCGTGACGCCGCGCGCGATGGTCGATCTGCTGCGTTACGCTTCGCGCGCGCCGTGGGCTAGCGACTTTATGTCAAGTTTGCCGGTTTCGGGAGCGAATGGTACTTTGACCGGCCGGATGAGAAATTCCCCAGCCACGGGACTGATCCAGGCGAAAACGGGCGCGACGGAACGCGTGCATGCACTCACCGGCTACGCGACAACGTTGCGCGGCGAGTACTTGGTGTTTTCGATTTTCTGCAATAACGAGGCGCAACACGGTGCAGGCGCTACCAAGCCTTTGGACGACATCGCGACGGCAATGGTTGAAACGCTCGGCCACGTCCCCGCGATCAGCAACGCCGCCAGAACCAAAGGCGGAGCACAATGACGAAACGATCGGCGCGAATCATAACCGTTTTCGGCAGTTCGCGGCCCAGGCCGGACGATCCTCAATACAGACTAGCGCGCGCTATGGGAGCGGCGCTGGCGGAAAAAGGATGGGCCGTCTGTAGCGGGGGTTATGCTGGCGTTATGGAAGCGGCCTCGCGCGGCGCGAAGGAAGCTGGCGGACGAACGCTTGCGGTGACTGCCAAATGTTTCTCATCGCACGCCAATCGCTGGATCGATGAGGAAATTTGCGTGGATACCTGGCAGGAGCGTCTTTTTGAACTGATCGCGCGAGGTCACGGCTATGTTGCCTGCCCGGGCGGCACGGGCACCTTGGTGGAACTTGCGGTGGTTTGGGAAATGCTGAACAAGCGCCTCATGCACAAGAAGCCGATGATCGTCCTCGGAAAATTCTGGCAGCCGGTAATCGAATGCGTCCGCGAAACCGAAATTGGCCACGAATCACGTTGGGGTGAGCGCGATGGCGAGCTGGTCTACGCCGCCGGTACGCCGGAGGACGCCGTCGCGTTTCTGTCGGAAAGTTTCAGCACGCCAAGCGTCACGCTGAAAGGTAAGGCAGTGCGAAGCCGAAAAAACTCAGTCATCTGATTCTCGCGCGTATCGGCGCTAAAATTCAAATCACGAGGAAAGTGTGTCGCGAAGCGCGGAAGAACTTCTCGAATTCGACCATCTGAAGAAAATCATCGGCGGAATGACTACGTCTGCGCCTGGCAGACGAGAGATCGAATCGCTAGGACCAGGCCAGGACGCGAATTCGTTGAATGGCGAGTTCGCACTCATCGGCGAAGCCGCGGAATATCTGCGCGGAGGCGCAGAACTGGGATTCGGGTCGTTGGCCGACCCGGAGACTTGGCTTACGCGATTGGCTGTTCCCAATTCGGTATTTTCCGCGGACGAACTTTTGCGCTCCGCCACGCTAATGGAAGCGTCCGCGGCAGTTCGGCAGATTTTCCGCGAAGACGATGAGCGGAAACTCCGTCTGCTGGCCGCACGAGCCGCGTCTCTTCCCGATTTTCGAACGCTGCTGGCGGCGATTCGCCGTGTCGTTCTGCCCAATGGAGACATCAGCGACGATGCGTCGCCGAAGCTAAAACGTATTCGCGCCAACATTGGTGAGTCACGACAGAAGATCCGCAGATCGCTGGAAAGCATCCTGCGGGCGCGCGGAGAAGCAGGGGGAGAAGACTACATCACACTTCGGAACGACCGGTTCGTGATTCCGGTGCGCGCTTCGGAGCGGCGCAGCGTGCCGGGCGTGGTCCATGCGGCGAGCGCCACAGGACAAACTGTTTTCGTCGAGCCGCTCGATGCCGTCGACCTCAACAACCGGCTGGTGCGTTTATCGGAAGAGGAAACTGCGGAGATCGCGCGGATACTGGATGAGCTTACGTCGAGCGTTCGCGAACAGGAGCAACCGCTCGCGAAGGCGGCAGAAACGATCGCGCATTTCGATTCGGTTTTTGCACGTGGGCGATTCGCACGAGCCTACGACTGTGTCGCGCCTGAATTTACCGAAGGCAATCGCCTGCAGCTTCAGTTTGCCCGGAACCCGGTGCTCGAAGCGGTTCTGCGTCCGCAGGAGCGAAGGGCCGTGCCACTTTCACTCGCGCTTGGCGGCGAACACGATGGAACGGTGCTGGTGATCAGCGGCCCGAATACCGGCGGAAAGACGGTGGCGCTGAAGACGGTCGGCCTGGCCGCTCTCGCCGCTCAGTCGGGCATTCCCGTGGCCGCCGACCGTGCCGAAGTGCCGATTTTCGATCGCGTGCTCGCGGATATCGGTGACGAGCAGTCGATTGCCGCCGATCTTTCGACTTTTTCAGCGCACATGCTGAATTTGAAGTTTATGCTCCAGGCGGCGACCGCGAGTTCGTTGATTCTGGTGGACGAAATGGTTACGGGCACGGCACCAGAAGAAGGGGCGGCACTCGCTGTGGCACTTCTCGAGGAGTTTCGCGAGCGCGGCGCTTTGACCCTCGCAACCACGCACCATGACCGCCTGAAGGCATACGCTTCCACAACTCCCGGCGTCGTGAACGCTGCGATGGAATTTGACGAAGAGAACCTGCGACCTACGTACCGTCTTTTGGTCGGGGTTCCCGGCACTTCGAGCGGCATCGAGATCGCGCGCAGACTTGGTTTGCCGGCCCGCGCGATCGAGCGTGCGCGCGCCGGCCTTTCACCGGAGCTGCGCGAAGCTCGCGATTTGATCGCATATTTGCATCGCGGCCGGGACGAAATCGATGCCGAAAGAACGCGGCTGCGCGAGGAAATGACCCGACTCGAAGCCGAACGTAATTCGCTGCGCGGCGAATGGATTGAACGGCAGAAGAAGCGGATTGCCGAGTTGGAGCGCACCTTCGCCGAAACCGAAAAACGCCTTCGCGCCGACATCGACCGCATGGCTGCGAACATGAAGGACCGCTCATTGCGCACGCAGATCGAAAAGCAGGCAGGGCGGCGTGCCGGCAAACTCTTTTCGGATGCACGCGTGGAAGCAGACGCCGCTGTTGTCGAAACGCTTGCGTCATCTCAGCATGACTTAGGCGCTACGGAAACAGCCGTCGCACAATCGGTGCCGCACGAGCAGCTTGTGGCCGGCGCGCGCATCCTGGTGAAAGGTTTCAAACAACCAGTTGTGTTTCGCCGGCAGCAAGGAGAGACGGCGGAAATTGAGGCGGGCCCGATGCGTATGAAAATCCCGCTGCCCGAAATCATCGGCATCGAGAGCCCGCAGCCGACCGCAACACCAGCGGCCCAGCGGCGCGGCATCAGCGTTCACGTACAGGCAAGCGCAGATCTAGCTGCGGAAGAAATCAACGTGATCGGCTGCACCGTCGAGGAGGCCACTGCCCGCGTCGACAAATTCCTGGACGAGGCCGCGCTGGCCGGGAAGCCGAGCGTGCGCATCATTCATGGCCACGGGACGGGGGCGCTGCGCCGCGGACTTGCCGATTTTCTCGCGTCGCACCCGCTGGTGGAGAAAATTCACGCGGAAGCGGAGGACCGCGGCGGCAGCGCTGTTACTGTGGCGGAGTTGCAAAGTTAAGTTGCCGATGCTAAACGTACCTCGGCCCCGAAATGGCTGAAGCCGGATCATTTGCCGAAAAAGTGAAGCAACAGGCGGACATCGTCCGGGTGGTCGGCGAGTACGTGCGCCTGCGCAAGACCGGGCAGAATTTCACGGGGCTTTGCCCCTTCCATCAGGAAAAAACACCTTCATTCAGTGTGCATCCCGTGAAGCAGATGTATTACTGCTTCGGCTGCCACGAGGGTGGCGACGTCTTCAAATTCGTGATGAAGATGGACCGCTGCGAATTTCCCGAAGCGGTGCGCACAGTGGCAGAGAAGTGCGGCATCCCCATTCCGCGCGCTACGGAGCGTTCGCCGGAAGAGCGCCTTCAGAACCAGCAGCGCACCACGCTTGTGGATATTCATCGCGAAGCCGCGGCCTTTTATGCGCGGCAATTGCATCAGAGCAACGAAGGAAAAGTGGCGATGGCGTATCTCGAAGACCGTAGACTCGACCGGGAAGCGACCGTGTGGTTCGGACTTGGCTACGCGCCGGGATCTGGGGACGCTCTGCTCCGCTATCTAAAGTCGAAATATCCCGAGAAGGTTCTCGATCCTAGCGGACTTTTCTCGCGCGATCAGGGCGGACGCATGTTTGACCGCTTTCGCCGTCGGATCATGTTCCCCATCGCCAACGATTCGGGGAAAATCATCGCCTTCGGTGGGCGCAGTATGGGCGGCGATATGCCGAAGTACTTGAACTCGCCCGAGACTTCCGTCTACTCGAAAAGCAACGTGCTCTACCATCTCGACCGAGCCAAGGAATCGATCCGGCAGAACGATTTCGCTATTCTGGTGGAAGGCTACATGGACGCGATTGCCGTGGCGCGCGCCGGCATCGCCAATGTAGTGGCGAGTTGCGGTACGAGCTTGGCTGAGCCGCAGATCAAGCTTCTTAGCCGCTTCACGCGCAGAATCGTTGTGAATTACGACGCGGATGCCGCCGGTCAATCCGCTGTCGAGCGATCGCTCACCTTGCTGCTCGAAAAAGAATTTGACATCCGCGTGCTGACACTCCCAGGTGGCGCCGATCCCGATCAATACGTGAAACAAAATGGCTCGGACGCCTATCGCAAGCTGCTTGGCGCTGCGCCTTCCTATCTGGATTATCTGATTGCGCGCGCGCGGAAGACGGACCGCTCGACGGCTGTTGGAAAACTCACGGCAATCAACTTCCTGATGCCGTACGTCCAGCGTGTTCCGAACGCTCTGCTGCGGTCTGAGTGGGCTTCGCGGATCTCCTCCGAATTGCGCGTGGACGAGCCGGTGCTGCGCGAGTCGATTCGCCGCGCGGCGGCCGAACGTCGCGGCGACGTACGGCCCAGACCCGAACTCCTTGCGCCGGCCGTCGCACCCGCCGAACGCCGCCTGATCCAGATGCTCGCAGAGCACAATGGAATTCGCGAGCGATTGGCCCGCGAAATTGCCGACAATCAGCTTCACTGCGGGCTGGAATTCGAGAAGGTCTTCGAGGTTCTGATTTCCTGCGCCGCATCGAATCAGGCTTTAGATCCGGCTGCGGTTGCAGAGAGCCTCACGGAACCAGAGCGGCGCATACTGTTTGAGGCGGTGTTTGAAACTTCCGCGGATGCAAACTGGGACGAAGCCGAAAGCTGTCTCGCCGTCTTGCGCCAACGTACCGTCAGCCACGAACTGGTCGAAGAACTCGCGGAACTCCAGAAGAAAATCGAGTCGAAGCTTCCATTTGACGAGCTGAAGCGTTTGCTGGCGCGTCGGCAGGAATTGCAGCGCAGGCTGATCGGCTTGCCTGCCAGCCAGGCAGGCGGTTGACGTGCCTCAGAATTTGCCTTCTATAGTCATTGTCGGCCGGCCAAACGTTGGCAAATCTGCCTTGTTCAATCGGCTCACAGGCACACGCCGTTCCATTGTGACCAACGAGCCGGGCATCACGCGCGATCGCATCTACGGCACCGCGCATTGGGAGGGCCGCGCCTTCGAAGTGGTCGATACCGGCGGAATCGTGCCGGAAGAAAAAGCCGGAATACCCGGCGAAATTTTGCGTCAGGCGCGCTTAGCGATAGAGAACGCTGCGCGCGTGGTGCAAGTGGTCGATGGACGCTCGGGGCCGATTCCCCTCGACGCCGAGCTTGCACAGCTATTGCGTCGCGCCGGGAAGCCGCCAATTATCGCAGTCAACAAAGTGGATTCGCCGCAGCAGGCGCAACTCGCCGCGCCTTTCTACGAGTTGGGCAGTGAAGTTTTCCCCATTTCCGCGGAGCACGGCTTTGGCGTCGACACGCTGCTCGACACCATCACTCAGGATGTTCCAACAGGCGAAGCCGCTGCGAGCGAACCGGACATCAACATCGCCATCATCGGCCGGCCCAATGTCGGCAAGTCCACGCTTCTGAATCAACTTGTCGGCGCGGAGCGGTCGATCGTTTCGTCCGAGCCGGGCACCACGCGCGACATGGTGGATACGGTCATCGAGCGAAACGGCAAATCCTATCGCTTTCTGGACACTGCCGGCATCCGTCGCAAAGGCAAAACGAAGCTCATAGCCGAAAAGCTCAGCGTGATCATGGCGCGGCAACATCTGGAGAGAGCGGATGTGGCGCTGCTGATTGCCGATGCCTCCGTAGGAGTCACTTCGCATGACGCTACCATCGCCAGCTACGCTGAACAATCCGGCCGCTCCGTAATCGTTGTGATGAACAAGTGGGACCTGGCGATGAAAGCCGCGCAAGCCAACGCCGAAAAAAAGGTGCCCGGCGCCCGAAAAGCAAGGGCGATCAGCCCAGCCAAGCTGCTTTCGGAATACGAGCCACTCGTGCACGAAAAATTCAAATTTCTGCCGTACACTCCCGTTGTCTTTATCTCGGCGATTAGCGGCGAACGCATTGGCAAGCTTTTCGCCACTATCGATCGCGTAGCGGAATCGCGCCAGCGCCGCATCTCTACCAGCGAGCTGAACCGCTGGCTCGAAAGCGTCGATCTCGATCGTGGCACTTCTCCTGCAAGCCGCAAGGTAAAAATTTTTTATATGACACAGGCTTCCGTTGCGCCGCCTACATTCGTCCTCTTCACTAATCAGACCAAGCCGCTGCACTTCAGCTATCAGCGCTTCCTGGAAAACCGCCTCCGCGCCGCTTTCGACTTCACCGGTACGCCAATTCGCTTTACGCAGCGGCTGAAAAAACGCGAACCACGCCGTGCCGCGCGCCGCGAATTAGCGCGATAGATGCTGCGAGCAGATTTCCTGCAGGCTTCCGCCGCCTAGGGGTTGACATCGTCCGAAATCCGCCTACGATACAAACGAGGCAGGGGCGCAACCGACATATGGCAAGCACGGCACAAGCGGCACCGGACATCCCTGACAAGAGTCTTTTCCGCATCGGCGAAGTGAGCCGATTGACGGGCACGAAGGCCTTCGTGTTGCGCTACTGGGAGTCTGAATTCCCGGCGCTTCAGCCGGTGAAGAGTCCCACCGGCCAGCGCCTTTATCGCCGCGAGGACATTGAAACCGTTTTCGAAATAAAACGCCTGCTGTATGAAGAAGGCTTTACTATCGCAGGCGCGCGCAAACATCTTGCCGAGCGCAATGGGTCAATCGGTGGCAACGCCGGCACAGGCGCCGAATCTGGCTCCCGCGCGGTGGCCGAAATTACCGCGCCCACACGGCGCGAACCTGCCTCGCGCTCTTATCGAAAATTTCTCCTCGATCTTCACGAAGAGCTTCGCGCCGTCTTGACCCTTCTTGAACGCGAGTGATACGCTTTTCGCTAGCTCCTGTGGGGCTGAAGCGGTCGGGACGTGGCGCAGCCTGGTAGCGCGCACGCTTGGGGTGCGTGAGGTCGCTGGTTCAAATCCAGTCGTCCCGACCATCACTCGACGCTGCCAGCGACATAGTCTTATTTTCGCCGGAAGCTGTTACCCGCAGCAGACCGCCTCATGCCCAATATTCTAGTTACAAACGATGATGGTATCCACACTCCTGGACTGCGCGCGCTCGCCGGCGTCATGCGCGACCTAGGTACCGTCACCATCGTCGCGCCATCGCACGAGCGGTAGCGCCTCGTCGCAATCGCTCACGCTTCGCCAGCCCATCTACTGCGACCAACTTGCCGATCGCGAATATGCCGTCGAAGGCACTCCTGCCGACGCGATGATCCTCGCATTTCACACGCTGCTCGGCGAAAAACCAGACGTGGTTCTTTCTGGCATCAATCCCGGCGGCAACGTCGGCGAAAACGTCTATTACTCCGGCACCGTTGGCGCGGCGATGGAAGCGGCCGTGAACGGCGTTCCCGCCATCGCTCTCTCCGTGGTCTATCGCGGGCTGCCCTTTGACTTCGCTCCCGCGGCGCAGTTCGCCAAGGATCTGCTGCCGATCGCCTTGCAGGATGGTCTCCCGCCCGGCGTAATGCTCAACGTCAACATCCCGCAGGATTGGAACGGTTCGGTGCGTTTCACCCGCCAATCTTCGAAGATCACTCGCAATCTGCTTCAGCCCGGCGCTGATCCACGCGGACGGAGCTATTTCTGGCTCAGCGAACAAAAAGTCGTCGAAGGCATCGAGCCGGATACCGACCAGGCCGCGATTCGTGAAGGCGCTGTTTCCATCACGCCCTTACAGATCGACCATACACACGGGAAATCGCTGAACCACCTTTCGCACTGGGCCGCCGTCCTGGAGAAACTGTCGCTCCATAGGCGTTCGTGATTCTGAGGGAGTCCGCCATCTGCGGCAATCGAGAATCTGTCCAGGTGTCGATGCCGGTGAATCCCGGAACAGCGCTGTGATACTTTAATTTCCTATCTGCGCGGACTGGCGAACGCCTGAATCTTCCATGGCAAAAAAGAGTGTCGAAGAAAAATCGGAAAAACTGACTGTCGAAGGCATCTTCGGCCCTGGAGGCCATCTGGAAAAGCGCCATCCGGGATACGAATTCCGCCGCTCGCAGCTGTCCATGGCCAAACTCGCGGAGGAAGCGTTCGAAAAGCACCAGCACGCGATTGTAGAAGCGGGCACTGGCACGGGAAAGACTCTCGCGTACTTGATCCCTGCCATTCGCAGCGGTCGCCGCGTGGTGATTTCCACCGCCACAAAATACCTGCAAGAGCAGCTCTTCCAGAAAGATGTGCCTTTTCTTCAAAAACATTTCGCGCCTAATCTGAAAGCCGCGCTGATGAAGGGCCGGCCCAATTTTCTCTGCCGTCAAAAAGTCCACCAAATCGAAGGACAGGCCGTCTTCAAAGGCATTGACGAGATCGACTGGTTCTCGCAAATACGCGACTGGGAAAAGCTCACAGCCACCGGAGATCGCAGCGAGCTCACCTTCTTACACGACGACTCGGAACTCTGGAATCGCATCGACGCGCGCAGCGATCTCTGCACTGGCCAAAAATGCTCCGAGTTTCATCACTGCTTCATCACCGCGATGCACCAGCGCGCGCACGAAGCTGACCTGATCATCGTTAATCATCATCTTTTCTTCGCAGATCTTGCCCTCCGCCAGGACGATTTCGGTTCTATCCTTCCAGAATATTCCGCCGTGGTTTTCGACGAGGCCCACGAAATCGAGGACGTCGCCAGCCATTATTTCGGCCGTCAGCTTTCGAGTTACCGCTTCGAGGAGCTTTCGCGCGACGCTGAATCCACGTTACGCGTCCTGCGCATTGAGTCGCCTGCGCTGCGCCGCAACGTGACGCGGGTCCGCGAGCGCGCCCGCGCGTTCTTCGAGCGTTTTCCTGAACGCGAAGGCCGCTATCCCTTCGGCCCTGCCGAACGCAAGTCGTTCGTCGAACAAAACCGGGAAAACTTCGACGAGCTGTGCGCTGCCGTCAAGCGCATCGAAACGGAACTCTCCGCGCTTTCGCCCAAGCCCGAAGAAGCGATCGTTCTCGCTCGCCGCGCAGCGGAAGTTCGGCGCGAGCTTTCGTTTCTTCTCGAGAGCGAAGAAAAAAGCTACGTTTACTGGTACGAGCGTCGCGGACGCGGTGTTTTTCTGGCCGCCACTCCGATCGACGTCAGCGAAATCCTGCGCGAGAAGCTCTTCGAGCAATTCGATACGGTAATCCTCACGTCCGCCACGCTCGCCGTCGAAGGGCGCTTCGATTACCTAAAGCAGCGCCTTGGGGTGCTACCTTCAGCCGAATCGGTCTTGCCTGCGGAATTTGATTACGCCTCCCAAGCGCTGCTTTACATTCCCGGCGACATGCCTGACGTGCGCAACACATCGTTCGCCGCCTGCGCCGCTCGTGAAATCGAGCGCTTGCTGGAAATCTCGCAGGGCCGCGCGTTTTGCCTCTTCACAAGTTACGCGCAAATGAAGGACGTTTACGAACGTGTCGCGAGCCGCGTCGCCTTTCCGCTCCTGTTGCAGGGCATCGCGCCGCGCTCCGTCCTACTGGACCGCTTCCGAACCACTCCCAACGCGGTTCTGTTTGCCACGTCCAGCTTTTGGCAGGGCGTGGACGTGCCCGGCGCGCAGCTTTCATGCGTCGTTATCGACAAACTGCCGTTCGCCGTGCCTAGCGATCCCATCGTCGCCGCGCGCGTCCGCGCCTTAATGGACGATGGCCGCAACGCGTTCGCCGAATATCAGGTTCCTGAAGCCGTGCTCGCTCTCAAGCAGGGCTTCGGCCGCCTGATCCGCTCCAAATCCGACCGCGGCATCCTCGCCATACTCGACAACCGCATTCGCCGCATGCAGTATGGTAAAATTTTCCTCGAGTCATTGCCCGCTTACACCGTCACGCAGGATCTCGCCGAAGTCGCGCTCTTCATGGAGAACCATTCCGAATAGGCGCGGCGCGGCAAGCTGCGTACGCCGTTGGCCGGACCCAGGGGCCTGCACTCAGGGGAATGTCCATGTACGAAGTTAGCGTCGAAGAGACGTTTGCCGCCGCGCACAACCTGCGCAATTACAAGGGCAAATGTGAAGATCTCCATGGCCACAATTACAAGATTCGCGTCGTCCTGGCCGGTAAGGAACTGGATTCCACCGGCCTGCTCTACGACTTTGTAAACCTAAAGCAGGTGATTCGCGCCATCATCGCCTCGCTCGATCATAAATATCTCAACGAGCTTCCGCCGTTTGACACGTTGAACCCTTCCGCGGAGAATCTGGCGCGGTATATCTACGATCAGGCGACGCGGCAGCTTCCTGCTTCCCCGAATGGCGCTGGCATCGCCAGCGTCACTGTTTGGGAGACGGAGACCACGGCGGCCACGTACCGGCCGTAATTAAATCGCGTTTGCGCGCGACGCTATTCTTGGCGGGCTTCTGGCATGGTCATCACCGAAATCTTCAAATCCATTCAGGGCGAAGGCACTCGTGCCGGTCTGCCATGTATTTTCGTGCGTCTCACCGGATGCAATCTCCGCTGCGTCTGGTGCGACACGGAGTATGCCTTCCACGGTGGGACGAAATACACCCTCGATGAAGTCCTCGTGCAAGTTCGCTCTCTGGCTGGAGAGGGTGAACTACGCGTCCCTCTCGTCGAGATCACCGGCGGCGAGCCGCTCCTCCAAAAAGAAACACCCGTCCTTGCGGAGAAGCTCGTGGCCGATGGCTACCGGGTGATGATTGAGACCAGCGGCGAACGCTTCATCGGTGTGCTGCCACCTGAAGTGATCAAAATCGTTGATGTGAAATGTCCCGATTCTGGTGAGGGTGGCACTTTTGATATGGCCAATCTCGATGCCATCGATCTCAAGGACGAAGTCAAGTTCGTGATCGCCAGCCGTCGCGACTATGATTTTGCGAGTGAATTCATCGCGGAGCATCGGTTGCCGAGCCGGGCGAATCAGGTGATTTTTTCGCCTGCGTTTCCCGATCCATCGGGCCGCTGGCAGGGCTTGGAGTCGCGTCAGCTCGCCGAATGGATTTTGGCTGATCGGCTGCCCGTGCGCCTCGGACTGCAGTTGCATAAGTTCATCTGGGATCCTGCGACGAAAGGAGTCTAAGCAACTGGCGAGAAAGCGGAGTTTTGTGGCTCGGGGCTTTAACCACGAATAACGTCAAAAAAATGACGACTTCAGCCGCTGAAACTCCTGGCGTTCTCGCATAGTTCCCTTAGCTCGCAGCGTGGTGGAAAAGCCCAAAGCCGTCGTGCTGCTCAGTGGCGGAATGGACTCCTGCGTCACCGCAGCCATCGCCAACCAGACGCATCGCCTCGCCCTGCTGCACGCCAGCTACGGCCAGCGTACCGAGCGCCGTGAACGCCGATCTTTCGAAGAAATCGCCGATTTTTTCGGCGTCCGCGAACGGCTCGTCGTTCGCTTTGACGCGCTTTCGCAAATTGGCGGCTCAGCGCTTACTGATAGCGCCATCGCCGTGCCCGAAGCAGGCGAGGCTCTTGCGCCCGATGCCGCCATTCCCATCAGCTACGTTCCCTTTCGCAATGCTCATTTTCTTTCCGCAGCCGTCAGTTGGGCGGAAGTTATCGGCGCGACGGCCATTTTCATCGGTGCCGTGGCGGAGGACAGTTCCGGCTATCCTGATTGCCGTCCGGAATATTATCGGGCTTTCGAGTCGCTCATCCGCGAAGGAACGCGTCCCGAAACAACCATCCAGATCGTCACTCCTGTGATTGCCATGCGGAAAAGCGAAATCGTGCGCCGCGGTGCGGATCTCGGGGTGCCTCTCGATCACACATGGTCATGTTACCAACTCGAAGACGAAGCTTGTGGCGTTTGCGATAGCTGTCGCCTCCGGTTCCGCGCCTTCGCTGAAGCTGGACTCCGCGACCCGATTGCATATCGCGCACGAGAGCAGAAGAGGGGCTAAACAGGCGCAGGCGGCGAAGGGCGCACTCCGAAATCTCACATCACAATTTGGGTCGGAAATTTACTTCATCGCGAGGGACTTAGCTGCGGAACGAAAATTGTCGATGTAGACGCGCTTGTCAGCGTCTGGCAAAAATGCGGCACGGAAGCTTTGTTCCGCGAGGTGCAACAGCTCGCGTGGCGAGAGGCCGAGCGACGCGGCCCGCGAATATTCGGTGAGCAGGTCGGTCGAGAACATCGCGGGATCGTCAGTCGAGAGCGTAAGCAACGCGCCGGAATCGAGAAGTTTTTTGAGCGGGTGGTCGGCAAGAGTAGCGGAGGGATTGCCGGTCTGCTTGGCGAGTACGCCGGTCGCCACATTGCTCGTGAGGCAATTCTCCAGAACGATTCCTCGGCTGGCGAGCGATTGGCCCAGAGCGCGGTCGCGCACGACGGCGATGCCGTGGCCGATGCGCTCTGCGCCAAGAACCTCGACGGCTTCGCGGACGGAATCGGGTCCTCCAATTTCTCCCGCGTGGCAGACAATATGAAGTCCGCGCTCGTGTGCAAAATCGAAGACCGGCCGGAAATTCGCGGTGGGCACGGCGAGTTCATCGCCGCCCATGCCAAATGCCACCACGCCGGAGCCCTGTAAGCGAGCGGCAACGCGCGCGATTTGCAAAGCAGGTTCAGGTCCGAACTGGCGGACGCAATCGAGAATCCAGGCGACACGGATGTCTTCATACCGGAGATTCTGGGCGGTTTCGCAAATAGCTACGAGATTGGCTTCGATGTTCTGGTTGCGAAGGAGCATTACTCCGGCGGAAATCGTGATCTCCGCGTACACAACGTTTTGGCCCATCAGCTCTTCGAGAAGCTTGCGGGTGATGAGGGCGTAGTCGCTCGGCTCGCGCAGGAGCGAAGTAACCCATTTAAAGCTTTCGATAAAGCCCGCGAAATCCGTGAACTTGTAGCGCGCGGCGGCCTCTTCAACGGTGATTTCGGCGTGGTGGCTCGCGGCGAGTTCGGCGGCGGTTTCGGGGCGAATCGATCCTTCGAGATGGAGGTGAAGTTCAGCTTTCGGAAGGCAATCGAGAATCGTCGGCTGCCGGGAAGGATGGAATCGTGTCGCCGAGCGGACGGCGCGAAAAATGGCCTTGAAAAGGTTCATGAGCGGCTACTTCGGCGGAAGTTTTGGTCGCCCTGCGTTGATCCAGGCGGTCATCCAGTAGGAGCCAATATCGGTGGAAGCGTCTGAAAGTTGTCGAACAAGGATAGCGCCAGCCTGCGCGTAAAAGTGGTCGTAGTATTGGTCCGAGTAGCTGGCGAGACCTTCGTGCGCTAACCGATCGGCGTTGAGGATGTTTTCGAGCCACGCGTGCGCGCTGAGCACCATCTCAAAAGCGTGATCCGTCGGGTCTTTGACGTAAATCGCTTCGTTGGGCTTGACGAAAAAGAACAACTGGTAGCGATCGACCAGGCCTCCGCCGAAGCGCAGATTCACTCCTGGCTGGTCCGAAAGAGAGCCGTCGCCATCCGTCGTGGTATTGAAGGGATCGTGCGCGACGGCCACATAGTGCCCGAGCGCCGCGGCAGCAATCTTCGCGCCCTCCCAGTCCTGTGATTCAAGAGCTTGCGTCAGTTTTTGGCTATAGACGCCGATTTGCCAGGGGAGCAGTCCGTACTTGTCGATGGTGCGGTGGCCGTACTTGCGCACGGCGGCCGCGTAGGAGCGTGGAAGATCGGCGAAGGGAAACGAGCCGTAGTGATCGATGGCGATGAAGCTGTTTTCCTTGTCGGCGGTGCTGGAATCGACCGCAACGTCCGAATCCGTTACGTGCTGGACCAGAAAGCGTCGGTTGGAATCGAAAAACGTGCCGATTTCGGGCGGCAGCGTATCGACGGCTTTGTTGGTCACGAGGCGCTCCGCATTCTGTCCCCACGCGAATGCGCGCGGAACCGCTAACGTCAACAACGCCAGCGCGACTCCCAGCCCCGCTGCCTGCCTTACCGGGACATGGACTTGCCGCACGGACAGTCGGCCACAAACGCGACCAAACATTAAGAGATATCTCCCTGCATCGCGCCGGTGATGCGTTCCGATCTGAGTCCGCTGTGGCGATGCCCGTAGCAGGCGTAGAGGCAGAGGCCAATGAAAAGCCAGATGAAAAACCGCAACCAATTTTCCACCGTCAAGCTGGCCATCAACACAAAACAGCATACGACCGAGGCGATGGGAATCCAAGGGCTGCCAGGAACGCGAAAAGCGCGTGGCCGGTCCGGCTGCTTTTTGCGCAGAACCAGCACGGCGAGCGACACGAGGATGAAAGCAAAGAGCGTTCCGATGTTGGAAAGATCGGCAAGCGTGCCGATGTCGAAAATCCCCGCGGGAATGGCGACCACGACTCCGGCGACCCACGTCGCCACGTCCGGCGTGCGGAACCGCTTATGCACGCGCGAAAAGACGCTTGGAAGCAAGCCATCGCGAGACATGGCAAACCAGATACGCGCCTGCCCGAGCTGAAAAACGAGAATCGAAGAAATCATGCCCAATAGCGCGCCGGCAGTTACCCAGCGATTGACGCCGTTCAGACCGATCGCTTCGAGCGCGTGGGCCACCGGCGCGGCATTGTCGAGCGTGGTCCAGTGTTGAATGCCGGTGAGCACCAGGGCGACGGCGACGTAGAAAAACGCGCAGACGAAGAGCGAAATGAGAATGCCGATGGGCAAATCCCGCTTAGG
>JASHPG010000148.1 GCA_030038275.1 Candidatus Acidiferrales bacterium
ATGGCAGTCGGGTTGACGTACGGCATTCCCATGCTCGCCTACGGAAAGGCTGAAGTAATGCATCGCGGTGGGCGGACGGAAGAAGCCTGCAAATTCTTGGATGAACAGATCGTTGCCGCGGAGCGGTGCGGCCAGCTTTTCTATGTCCCCGATCTTTATCGCCTGAAAGGCGAGATTTTGCGGGAATCAGGAACCGGCATGAACGATCCCCACGAAACTGAACGATGTTTTCTCCAGGCTATCGAAGGCGCGCAAAAAACAGGGGCCAAATTGTGTGAATTGGAGGCGGCAATTAGCCTCGCAGAGCTATATCAGGCAGAAAATCGAAAAGCGCAAGCGGCCAACCTGCTCGCCGACTTGTACGGTTGGTTCACAGAAGGCTTGGATACACCGCTACTCAAACGCGCTGAAGCGCTGTTGAAGGAGCTATCGCAATGAGTTCGACAGACGTAACCACGCCGCCGACTCGTACCCGGACGATCTCAGCGGCTGCGCTGCGCGTGATCTTCTTCTTTTGCCTTGCCGCCGCAGTGCCAGTCGTCGCCGTGCTCGAGAAGCTCAACGGAGCTTTGCAGAATTCCGTCGCTCCGCACGGCGTGATGTCGTTCGAGGTGGCTCGGACGCTGGATCGGCAGAGCCAAATTCTAGCTTCTTGGGGGCCAAGCGCGCATTTGTGCCTTGCTTTCAGCATAGGACTGGACTTTTTCTGCGCAGTTGCATTTCTAGGTGTGCTCGCGCTCGCCTGTTTGTGGCTCGCGGATGTTCTACGCCGACGCGGCGCTATCGGACCGAAACTGGGCGTTGGCATTGCGTGGGCGCTCGCGATCATGGGCGCGTTTTGGATGCTCCAGAACGTATTGCTCGCCGCGTCTCTTTTCGGCCATCGCGCCGGACTAATCGCCGAAGTTACCTACTGGTGCGCGCTACTGAAATTTAGCGTTATGGCTGCCGCGCTTGTGTATGTTGCGCTCGCAGCCGCGATGCTTCTAATTCGCAAGCAGTTACGAGCGGCTCCGGCCAGCGCCAAGTAACCGCCCAATCGCGGGTGCTGCTTGCTGTCCGCCCGACAGCGGCGACGCATTGATCGAGTCAGAATACCGCTGTCTTTGACGTAGAAACCCGCTTGCAGCCTAATTTCCTGGCCAACCCTTCGGCGCCCCAGTCCATAATCACGTCGTGGTTCCACGAGAAAAGCGGTTTGGCAACCGGCGCCACTAGGTTCATCCAACTCTTGCTTGTAGAGACTTCCCAATCGTACTGAAATGTCGTGGAGCTGCCATCGTTGGAGAAGCGCATGAGCCCGGTTCCTTGCAGTTCTCCCTGGGAATGCACCTCAAGCAAGCTCATCGCGCTCACGCGCACGATTTCGCCTTCAAACCGGAGCTTGTATGGGAGTTTGCTTTTCCACGTTTGGCGGCTGCGGAATCCAATGCGGTTCGCGTCACCCGGCTGCAAAACTTCCACCCGCTCAACCCCCTTCCACCACGTGGGCCAGTCTTCGAAGCGAAACATGGCTTCCCAGACCGGCGGCAAGGGAGCTTCGATCTTCCAGACAGTGACGAAACGAAATGCTTCCACGAGTCTCTCCCGGCGTGATCAGCGAAGCTTCGGCCACAAGCTCATGCGGTGCGATTGCGCCCACCCGTGATGAAGATTTGTGGGCAGGATGAACGGCGTCCGCTTGCCGCCCAACTCCGCGGAAACCATGCCTCGCAAGAGCAACAGAGCACATTTCCTCAGCACCCATAACCGGCGATCGATTTCGCCGCTGACATGCTCAAGCTCTTCCCGGAACTGCGCCGCGGATTCCAGCATGTGCTGCTCCATTTCGAATCGTGGAATTTCGAAACGATCAGCGATCTCAACAGGCAGGAAGTAACGCATTAGCGCGCCCGGCCAGTTTCGTAATCGGCCGGGAGGTAATTTCTGCTCCAACAATTTGAGCAAGGCATCATTCATCGCCTTGCCTTCAGGGCACGCCTGCAACTGGCGGCGCTGAATGAGTTCGCATAACTCATTGCCTTCGGGCATCGTATCGGGGATTAACGCCTCTTGAATGCCAAGGATCCGCCCGATGAGTTTCCAGGCCTCCAAATATCCCTGCTGCTCCTCGGCGGACGTGGCAATTCCGAGCCGATGCAGCCCGTTGATGATGACGACCGTGAAAACCATGAGCGTTCCGGCTAGATCTTCCTGATTGATGGGGATACCTAGCTCTTCATCCCACGGTCTCTCCGGATCGGTGAGGATCAGCCTGCGGATGGCTGCGTGCATCAGCCGAACTTTCTGTGCTGTGCGAATGCCCCGTCCGGTTGGGTCCAAACCTCCCGGCGTCAGAACGTCCATCACCATCTGGGCCGTCTCAAACACGCGATGGTTCGGACGATTCGCCAGGTATCCCGTCCGATACAACACCTGCACGCCCCTTCGAGCTGCGTAGGAAGCAGGCAGAGAATAGCAGGCCAGCACCGTCAGAATTTCCGGCCCGCAGCGCTCGAACAGGCGCTGTCCGCACTCGACCAACGCAGGGCCCGGAGCAGAAACTTGGGCGGTCGCCTGCAGATAGGTCTTCAACTCAGATGGCAGTTGGTCTGGCGCTGGGTGATCGTTTTGAACCAACTGCTTCATCAACTCCCATACCGAGAACATGCCGCCGCTTTCAAACAGCGCACCGACAGCATTGTCTGCCAGAGGGTCGCCGGTCAGGCGCATTTGATCCAGAAAAGGGTCGGACCATTTCACTGTGTTTTGTTCTGCCGCAGTCACGAAGTGCTCTTTTCCGCAGGAGCGGCCTGCGAAAGTTCCCGCACGGGCAGCCAGACGAATGTGTCCGTCCGCTCCACAAACGCGGTGTGGAACGGTTTTAGCGGAAGGTCGAGGCCAGCGGCCGACGGAATAGTATTGAGTTCGATATTCGCCTCGGCGCTCTGCAAGAGCCATTCTGGATGCAAAATGTCGGCGCGGTGAATAGCTCCATCTTTGACGAAGAACGAGCTGTACCGTTCCAGCAGGAAATGCTCAAGATTCCCGGGTGCAGGAGGATGCGCTTCACCGAAAGGACGAAAAGAGCCCCAGAAAGCAGCTGGTGGCTTGTCCGCCTGAGTGCGTTCGGTGGCCAGCCGAAAGCACCGATCGTGGCTCATACCCACTGCGCAGGCGCGAAGGTAAGGATAATGAAAGAGATGATCCGACATCCAATCGACCACGGCTGCGGCGCATTCGATGCTGAGAAAAAAAACGCCCGGCTTTTGATTGAAATTTACATAAGTCCGCAAGTTCAGCTCGCGAAAGCTATTCATCCCGGGTATCGGTGGAAGTCCACGGAAGTGCACGTCCGTCGCGTGCATAGCGACCATAGTCACCCAGGCCGAGCCGTCGAAAGTGTCTAATTGCAACCGCGGATCGACCTTGGCGCGAATGGCATCGAAGGGAACAGGCCAACTGCTGAAAAATAGATCGCGCCAGGTCATGAACGTGACCCATGGCATTGCAGGCAGGCGCGCGGTGAGATTTTTCGCCGCTCGGTCGATCCTTTCGATCATCAGAGAAAGATCCATTCTTTAGCTCCTCTGCTCAAGAATGCGCCGAAAACAGCAGATCGTGTCCCTGATCAGATGGCTTGGACTTCAGCCTCTACCTAGAACTCCAATCGCAACGCGAACTGCAATTGCCGAGAGCTGGTAACCGTGCTCGTAATGCGGCCTGCCAAGGGGTTGTCGGAAATGGCCCCGGTTACAGGATCGGACGTGAACAAATAACGGTCCTCAAAGTTCGGGACAGCGAAATTCGGATGATTGAAAATATTGAAAATCTCAAACCTGAATTGCAAGCGGTAATCTTCCGCAAGATGAAACGCTTTAAGGAAGCCCGTATCCACGTCTGCTAGCCCGGGACCACGGACCGTATCTCGCCCCAAATCTCCAAAAGCTCCGTCAGGCTGCAATTCGAACGCGTTGGGGTTGAACCATTCGTTCGGATTACCCAAAACCGGATTATTGCTGAAGCCGGGTTTTAGATCGGGCCGTTCCGAAGCGTCAGGCGGGACCGAAGACTGCATCGTGTTCGCGCGATCGAATCCGTCTTCGACCGAGAAAGGCAGGCCTGATTCGAGGGTCGCTATCCCCGTGAACGCCCAGCCACTGCCGAACAACGCTGCTGCGCCGTGGAGCTCGCTGCCGAACGGTAGATTGTAAACGTAGTCCGCGGTCAGGTTATTCCGCACGTCGAACGTGGAATTTCCATAGTCCATCTTCAGGTCGTCAATATCCGTTGTTTGTCCCGAGTCGTTCCACCCATCACCGTTGAACTCATTCGACTGCGTATCTAGTGAATGCGACCACGTATAGGCAACGGAAACCTGTGACCCGGCGGAAAATTGTTTTTGCATCTTCACGACCAAGGCGCTGTAATTCGAACTATCGATAGGATACGTAAATTGCAAGGAAGAAAAATTCGGATTGGGCCGTGGGTCATTGACCGTGCGAATCGGCGTCCCGTCCGGCAGGGTGGCGTTGGGCAGCGGCTGGTTGTAGTCGTAGGCTCCCAGCAGGTCGCGCCCGCCGGAGAAAATGCCGCCTACTTCCAGGACCAGATTGTTCCCTAGCTCCCTTTGGATATCCAAGTCGTATTCGAGCATATGCGGAGATTTCGTGATGTTATAGCCGGTTACCATGGTGATGGACGGAGGCAGCCCCACCAACGAACTCGGAGCGATCGGGAATCCAGGTAATAGTGCGAGTCCGAGAATAGTCTGTGGAGGATTAAAGCCGTATTCTCCGTAATCGCGCGGCATGTACTCCTGATAAAAGATTCCGAAGCCGCCGCGCACGGCTGTTTTCCCGTCGCCCGTCACGTCCCATGCAAATCCCAGCCGGGGAGCCAAATTCTTCAGCGAAGGGTTGTGCTCGAATACATGTGGCTCGGGTGTGACCGTTGCATCGCTCAGGTTCACAAGCGTGCTGAATCGGCCATGGCTTTCCGTTGGGTTGGTGATGAACTCGTAGCGAAGTCCATAATCGAGGGTGAGGTTCGGACGCAGCTTGAAAGAATCCCAGAAATACGCGCCGCCCACATCTTCGTTCCAGGTTCGCTCCGTATCCAGTTTCCCCGGCAAAGGAACCAAGAGCGTAAAAGGATTGCCGGAAAGAAAATCTCCAAGCGTGTTGAAGGTCAGGAGGCCACCGGAATAAATGTCCGAGCGATAGGGATTTTGAATTTTCTGCCATTCAAAACCAATCTTGAGGACGTGTCTGCCGCGCACGAAATTCAGATCGTCGCCCCACATCCAGTTGTTGATGATCAAATAATACGGCACGATGGAGTTCGATCCGAAATAGCCGACCCCGCCGATACTGATCGCTCCCGCGGCGCGGCCGGTGACGCCGGGCAGAAAGTCGAGAGCGGCTGGGTTTTCCAAATTATTTCCGTCCGAATCGCTGCGGTTAAAGCTCATGCGGAACGAATTCACGAATTGCGAGGAAAAAACGTGCGTCTCCTGCACAGTTGCGTAGCGATTTCGCCCGTCCGACATCTGATAGAAAGGCAAGTAGGTCCCCTGAATCGGATAGGGATCGTTCAACTGTCCATCGTCGAACATGAAACGCACAAACAAGCTGTCGTTGGATGATAGGTAATCGTCAACTCGCGCGGAGAAGAAATCCTCATCGGCATGTTGAGGCGCGCTGGTCGTAACCAACCCTACGCCATTCCCCAGGTCCGGTCCGTTCGGAAGAGGGAAGAGGCTCAGCAGCGGGGCGACGGCGGGAACCGCGCTCGCCCGGGCTGCGGCATCGGGAACCCCTCCTACTTCTGTTTCGTCCAGCCGTTGGCGCAAACCTTCATAATTCACGAAGAAAAATGTCTTCTGCTTTCGAATCGGCCCTCCCAGCGATGCTCCGAACTGGTTACGGACAAAGGGCGGCTTAGTAGGCATATCGAAGAAATTGCGCGCATCCAGGGCGCTATTGCGAAAGTATTCGTACAGGCTGCCTTGCAGGTCGTTCGTGCCTGAACGCGAAATGGCATTGATCACCGACGCGCCCGCACGGGCGTACTCCGGACTGAAATTATTCGTTTCGACTTTGAACTCTCGGATCGCGTCCACGCCCAAACCTGTGCCAAGAGCTGGGTTGCCGGCGTTATCGTCGAAAAATCCCATCACATTGGTGCCGTCGAGGAGGTACACGGCGCCGCTGGATGCGCGTGCGCCTGCGACAGCAATTCGGCGGGTCAATCCCAAAAAGGAATTTGCGGCAAATGTACTCACGTTCACGACGCCCGGAGCCAACAGAGTCAATTGTGTGTAGTCGCGGCCGTTGAGGGGCAACTCGGCAATCATTTGCCGTTCAACGACCTCTCCCATGGAACTATTTGTGGTGTCCACCAGCGGAGCGTCGCCCGTCACGATGACCTTTTGATTTAGCGAGCCTACATGCAACGTGAAGTTCACAACCGCGTCTCTCCGGACCGCCAACGCAATCCCGCGGCGCGCTTCCGTTTGAAAACCGCCCTTACTGCAGTCGATGTCGTAGGTGCCGAGAGCCAAGTCGGGAATCACATAGTTCCCATCCGGGCCGCTGGCAATCGTTCGCGTTGCTCCCGTCTCGACTTGCCGAATTGTCAGCGTGGCTCCCGGAACGGCTTGGCCCGAAGAGTCGTGAATCACCCCCGAAATCGTGGCGGTAGTGACTTGGGCCATCACCAGGCTTGCGTGGATTAGAACGATTGCAAGCGCTTTCAGCGCCGTTGTTGGCTTCACAATTTCGCACTCGCTGGGCGAAGCTTGCCGCCCGTATCGGCTGCGTCGTTCAGAACGTGCGTCGGTATTCGAGTCTGACGATGTCCTCGTACCAGGCGGCGCTTGTGAGCGCCCGGCCGTATCCCAGATAAACGGAATTGGCCGTTCCAAACATCACCCTGCCCCCGAATTTGAGATTGACGATATCGGTGCCGCCGGCGCCGGCGGAGCATCCGTCTCCGGCCGTCGTGCAGATTGTGTTCGGGGGGAAGGGATTTGGCGGGGTTTCGAGCCCACCCACGACATGCCAGCCGAACATTTCTACCACAGGAGCGAACTGGATGCGCCTTTTTTTTACCAACAAATAACTCGGGCCAATACCATAGAAAAACACGTCGCCCGCGAAATTGGTGAGTGTATGCGTTCCGAGCAATTCCCCTTGGGATCCGCCGATCGGATGCCAGTCGCCTATTTGAGATTCGATTGCCCAACGCTCGGAAAGCCTGCGGTAATACAGCAGAGAAGGTTCAAAGCTGTAATGGTCCGTACCTAATCCTTCAGATCCATTCCCTGAAGGGAAGTAAGCTCTGAGCTGCAGTGTGAAGTATTGATTGCGGTCGGCGACAATCGCCAATTTGATTCCGGCTTGAATATCACTGACCCCCGCGTTCGTACGGGTGCTCGGAATTTCCGCCGGCGTTGTATTGGGATTGAACGAGCCCGCCAAAAAGCTGCCCGGTTGCGGCTCAATCCAGCGCACCGGGAGCTCCGCGAAGACTGAAAATCGCCGGACTGGCGCATATTCGGCTTGCAAATACGCTTCTTGGAAGTTGATGTCCTTCGATGCGCCGGGAAAATTGGGACCTGGCGCGCCAGGGACGTTCGTACAGCTGCACTGCGGATAAAAGAACTCCGCCCGGTCTGGAGCGCTATCGTCGAACGCCGCGTCGAAGCGAATGCGAACCTGCGATCCAACGATGGCGTCGTCTACATAGCCAACCATGCTCAACGGGATGCGGCGATCGGATTTGCTTCGAGCTTCCGCGTTTTTTTTCGCTTTTGCGGTTTTTTGCGGCGTGCCAGTTTGTCCAGAACTTGGCTCGCTGCCAGTTATTGGCACGCGCTCGCTGGCCAGAAGCGGCGTCTGCTGTTGGCCGCTGGCCCCCAGAGGAACCAGGATCACGAAAAGCAGCAGGCACAGCGATAAAATCGCGCCGCGGATCACTTCTGCGCTTCCTCGCTTGCCAGCTCCCGTTGCAGAGAGCCGTAGGATTTCGAGAGCCGGGTGCGCTCCGGCTCGACCAGGTCCGGCAGGATGCGTCCGAGACTCTTCACGGCTAAGCCTGCCGCGAATCGATCGCCGCTTGAAAGATACGTCTGGGCAAGATTGGCGTATTGGTCGCCGAGAGCCGCGTAAAGAACGTGGAATTCCGGATGGCCCGACGGATCCAAATACAAATACAGCATGTGTGCCTCCGCGCGCTGTTTCTCCAAATATGGCGCCGGAGTGACGAGCCGCTCAATACTGTCGAGCGCCGCATCGTTCTCCTGCCTTGCCTTCTCCATATCGCCGGCCTGCAAGGCTAGAAACGATAGATTGTTTCGAAAAACCTCCAACTCTTCGCGATATCCCAAATTCTCGGGGTATTCGTTGACCAGTTGTTCCTGAGTGTCGATCGCGTGCTCGGCGAAGCCCTGCGCTTCCGGCGTGTTGTTTTCGCCGCTGAGCAGTGCGCTCAGATTGTTGTAGGCGAGAACCAGGTCATGTGCTGGAGGGATTTCGCTTTCGCTTGGCTTGGCATCGCGCAGCGGTTCGAGAAGGCGGATTGCCTCCCGGAAATCCTCCTCGGCGCCTTTCGTGTCGTTTTCATCTGAACGCAGGATGCCGCGGTTGTCGTAGGTGCGCGCTAATTCCTGCTGATATTCCACGTTATTTGGCGACTCATCGTGCAGTTGTTGCTGCAAGCTCAAAGCCTCGTTGTATTCCTCGGCTGCCTGATCCCGCTGGCTAGACGCGTTCTTCGCCTCTTCCGCCCAACCCCTCAATGTTTCGCCCAGCCAGTTGTGTGCGTAAGCAAGCGCCTGCCGATATCCTGCATTTGCTCGATCTCGACGCGAAAGTTCCCCAAATCCTGCCACGGCCGCTCGATATTGCTCCACGGCCTCTTCTCGTTTCCCCAGTAAACGATCGATATCCCCCAGCTTCGAATGCACCAGCGCGCTCTCCGCTTGAAATGCCGGGTCGTTTTCGCTCCGCTTCGTCAGAAAATTGGAATAGAAATCGTCGGCCTTGAGAAGCAGGTCTTTCCGGAATTGCTCCAACTGCGGTGCATCGGGGGCGTCCCGCGCCTGTTGACGCCCGGCCGAAGACAAGCTTTCGTCCACGGCCCTTTTAGCCAGCTGCAGGTTGCCCCACGCGATATTCTTTTCGCGAGTCGCCCTGGCTGCTTGTACTCCGGCGACAATCGCCGTCACCGCGATCAGCACCACCGCCGCTGCCCCCAGCGCAAGAAGGATTGTGCGATGGCGCTGCCGCTTTTGCTGCAGGTTTCGGCTGGCCCGGATAAACGCCTCTTCCTGCGGCGTCAATGCGCGCATGCCAGGAACCCCAGCTTCCACTGCCTTGAGCAGCTCTTCATCGAGCAGCCCCGATTCGCTTCCCTCGGTCCAATCCGGAACGCGACTCTCCAGAATCCTTCGCGCTCGCTGGCCAGGGTGCTCTGACGCTTCGAGACGGTCTCGAATGAGCGGCGCTATCGTGTCGTGACATAATCTCGTCGCGCGATGTTCATTATCGCGGGACGTATCGGCCAGCAGATATAGGCTCTGCATCTCTTGTAAGCTCTTGGGCAGTTCGCGAGCGCGGTGTCGATAGGTGGTCAGCAGTTCCTGTAGGTTTCGTTCTTCGGCCGTACGAGAGCGGGTGGTGTGAAACGCCAGCACATCGAGCGCCAAGCCGGACTCCACCCATTCGTACGCCGTCGAGCGCAGGCTTTCGAGTTGCTGGTCTAGAAAATCGCCCAGGAGCAGCCCCTCTTTTTTCAAGGTCAGGTATTGCTCCCAAGTCATCTCAGGCGTGCTGCGCGACTCGGCGACGGCTTTGCGCCACAGTTTCGTCAGCAAAATTTGCAGAGTAGGCGCTATCGGTGAATGGCGGTCCGCGAGTAAGTCGTTAGCGATGGTGTTGGCCAACTCCGGTTCTACCTTGAGGCCATAGAACTGTCGCAACCGCTCTGTTTGGGTCAGACCTAAGATCGCCTCAATGACCGCGGCGCGATCGAGGCCCTCCAGAAACACCTTACCGTACGAGATTCCGTTAACTTCCATTTGCTTCTGAACTTCTGGGAACCACTCTTTCCGAAACGACAAAACCAGCCGCCCGCCCGGTGCGGTGCGCGTTGCGAAAACCGGGCCGATTTCCTCTGCCAACTCATCCAGTTCGCTGGGGCACTCCGGATTTGGATGTGTATAGACTTCTTCGATTTGGTCCAGGAAAACTATCAGCGGTTTACCGCAACGTTTCTCGGCTGCGATCCACAAAGCGGCTAGAGATTCAGATGATTGCGCTGTTTGCCCGCCGAGATCGTTCAGGCTCTCATGGAGCGTTTCAAGGAGTGACTTCCCCTGGTCGCGCCGCACGTAGTAAATCTGGTGCTTCCATTGAAGTCGTGGCAAAAGACCGGCATCCAAAAAGGAAGATTTGCCGACGCCAGCCTGCCCGTAAAGCAGCACTACGGGAGGCCCACCTTCGTCCATCAGGCGATCATACATCTGCCGGATTTCCCGGTTCCGGCCGAAGAACACCTCGGCTTCCTTGGCGGTGAACCAAGCCAAGTGCCGGAAAGGCTCAGCAGGCAGCGGCTGCCGTGGCAATCCCGGCAGACCGACGCATGGGTCGGGCAGTGGCAACAGTTTGCCCGCTTTTTCCACAACGGACGCAATGGGGCACGCATACAGCGTTCCGGCCACAGTCTGGAAGTGCTCCTCCATTAGAGAAAAGCGCAGCAGACCGACAACAGCCTGCCGGGAACCGCTTCCAACCAAGACGGGCCCGCCGGAAAGACCCCGAACCTTTGTTCCTTGACCGGCTGCCGCCTCGTCGGTGAATAGCTGAAACGCGGGATTACCTTCCAACGTCCCCAATCGGTTCGTGACCCGGCCTTTCATCACCATGCCGTCAACGGATTCGGCGTCGGGGAACCCGAACGTCTCCCACTCCAAGCCGTCTTCGCGCAGTTCCGCTACCGGCAGCGGATCCGGGATATCCCCGGCGCGCTGGCGAAATCACAGCGCAGCAGCACCCAGTCGGCAGCCCGATCCCAGTACGCCGGGTCTATACGAGCGCGTGCCGGGGTATTCGGAAACGTGAGAGTGATCTCGCCAGGGTATGGCGTGAGGACATTCTTGGATCGGTCGGCCACAACGTGCAAAGCAGTCAGCGCCAGACCTTCGGCCACCAAGAACCCAGTGCCGCGGCTCACGCTACGGCCGTTCTGGACTACATCGATACGCGCGATGGCGTTGCGGATGGAGGCCTGCATGATTTGGCTCGCCGCGCGAAGCGCTACCAGGGATCAAAAAATATCGGCCCCTAACGCTTCACCAACTCATCGCCGCTTTTCGGCGCGGTCGCTTAAGCGAAACTCGTTGATCTCCGAGTGAAGGATCCACTGGAGTCGTATTCAAATGACGTCGGACGAGCGCATTATGTCAGCTTCTATATTGCGAGCAAAGCTTTTTTCAGGTTCTCTAAATTGTGGATAACGAATTATTGCCGGCAAACCGTCACGTTTGACGCGGACGTGATCTGCTTTTCCGAAGCTCAAACAGGCTGTGGATCTGCTTTATGGGGCGTGAGCGAAGCAGGAGTTTTGGAAGCGAATCGCGGCGTATCGGGACCACGGTGGTAGTGGCGGAGAGGGTGGGATTCGAACCCACGGTTGAGTTTCCCCAACACACGCTTTCCAAGCGTGCTCCTTAAACCGCTCGGACACCTCTCCGCATTGACTGGCTTCAGAAGACTAGCAAATTCGCAAAAGAGCGGCAAACCGCCAGCTTGTGCCTCGCACAGTCGTTCCCTCCAGATTCTCTGTTTGGCTGCGGCGCTATTTCACACCGGCGGGAATGCGCCGTGCGTTCGCACCAGCTCGAAACAAAATCGCCGGATGTCTGCTAAACTTTTGGCACCCCTCTTCATCTGCTCCGGGGTGGTGCAATTGGTAGCACATGGGCCTTTGGAGCCTAGAATCTTGGTTCGAGTCCAAGCCCCGGAGCCATACTCTATCGTTCCAACATAATGCGCTTCAGGCTTTCGCGCTGGTGTGCGAGCGTATAATCGGGAGAAGCGGTGGAAGCATGAGCGAATTGAAATTGCTGCACGAAGCAGGCGCGCTGCGTGAGGCTCGCTGGTGGGAAGCGGAGCCCGGCGGAAAAGTTCATTGCTACCTCTGCCCGCGCCACTGCCACATCGGCGAAGGCCAATCCGGTTTCTGTTTTATTCGCGCGAACCAAGGCGGAAAACTTTATAACCTCGGCTACGCGCATCCTGCCGCGCTACAGATCGATCCCATCGAGAAAAAACCGCTCAGTCATTTTTTTCCTGGAACTCGAGTTTTTTCCATGGGAACGGCCGGTTGCAATATGGGCTGCTTCTTCTGCCAAAATTGGGACATTTCCAAGTCGCGCGCGGATCAGGTGCATTCGTCGCACGTTCCTCCCGAAGACGTTGTGAAGCTGGCGATCCGCAACGGATGCCCCTCGATCGCGTTCACGTACAACGAGCCGACCATTTGGGGCGAGTACGTGATCGACATTTGCCAGGCGGCTAAGGAGTACGGCCTAAAAACCGTGATGGTTTCGAACGGCTACGTCACGCGCGAAGCCTTTCACGATATTTACGACCATATCGACGCCGCCAATATCGACCTGAAAGCGTTCACCGAAAATTTCTACGGCCGAATCACGTTGACGCATCTGAAGCCGGTGCTCGAAACGCTGGAGCGGCTGAAGAACGAGACCAACGTCTGGTTCGAGATCACTAATCTGATTATTCCAACGCTCAACGACGCGCCATCGGAAACGCGCGAGTTAACCGAATGGGTGCTGGAGCATCTTGGTCCCGGCGTGCCGCTGCATTTCACCGCGTTTCACCCGGATTTCAAGCTGCGCGATAAGCCGCGCACGCCTCCCGAGACTTTGCATTCGGCGCGCGCCGCTGCGATGGAAGCGGGCCTGCATTACGTCTATGAGGGAAATATTCATAGCGATGGAGCGCACACGTATTGCCCGTCATGCAAGACGCTGCTGATTCGGCGCTCGTGGCACGACGTGCGGCAAAATAAATTGCGCAACGGTTGCTGCCCAAGCTGCGGGCTGGCGATCCCCGGGCGTTGGGGCAATACCGATGCGGCAGCGGTTTCGCCGCGAAAAAAAAAATGCGTGAAGCGGCGGCCGTTGCGTCGCGCTACGACGACCTGAACCTTTGACGGCGGCGCGTGCTTCGCCAAGAACGATGCTTCACGATGTGCATATTAGGGCCTTCTCTGCGGGTTTTTGAGCATTGGCTATGGCACTCGAACACGCGGCACCTTATCTGATCGAGCAGAAATACGGCGATTACACGCCCGAGCAGCATGCGACTTGGGCGGAGTTGGTGCGCCGGCGGCGTCCGCAGATCGAAGCCGCGGCGTGCCGCGAATATCTGGACGGATACGCGTTTCTTGGCCTCGAAGGCGATCGCCTGCCGAACCTGCGGAAAATTTCCGCATTATTGAAGCCGCGCACTGGATGGAGCGCCACGCCCGTCAGCGGATTCCTCCCAGGAGAGGCATTTTTCGAAATGCTCGCTGCGCGCATGTTTCCGACGACCACCTACATTCGTCCGGCTAATTCGCTCGACTACACTCCCGAGCCGGATATTTTTCACGACGTTTTCGGTCACGTGCCGATGCACGCGCACAAAGTGTTCGCCGATTTCTTGCAACACTACGGCGCGGTGTGCGCATCGCTGAAGGATCACGACCTGCTTGAACGCATTGGCCGCTTGTTCTGGTACACCGTCGAATTTGGCCTGATCCGCCAGGGAGGGGAAGTGAAGGTTTACGGCAGCGGCGTGATCAGTTCGCAGGGCGAATGCACCAACGTGCTGAGCGGTGGATGCGAGATCGCGGATTTTCGCCTGGACGATGTGCTCGACGCTCCGGTGATCGTCGATCACATTCACAAAAAGCTTTTCGCCATCGAATCCTTCGATCAAATCTACGAAGCGATGCACGACGCCGAGAAGCAGATTTTAGAAGTCCGCCATTAGAATTTGAATCCGGAGATACGCACTGCGCCGCCTGAAGGCGGCCGCCACACCCACACCTGGTGAGGATCCGCATCGAGCTAGGAGCGAAGAATAAACGAAAATAAGTTGCAGTAATTGGTGTTGGGTCCATACACTTAAAATAGCGCGAATGCGCAGTTATAGGGCGCGATTCCGGTCAAAGAAGGTCCTCAATAACTGCTGGGAGGAACTTTGAGTGGGAAGCGGCGCGGACCGGGAAAAGAGAAGCGGCGGAAAGCCTGGGGAGCCTACCTGGAGCTAACCCAGGCGGCCCGCTGGGTGGAGGAAAAAGTCAGAATGCCCCTGCGCGTATTCGGCATCACGCGGGAAGAGTTCCGGCTGCTCGCCCTGCTCTATCAGGAGGGACAGATGAGCCTGGTCGAAGCCGAGGGGAGGTTGGACCGGGGGCGGCTATCGTTGCGCGAGACTGTGCAGCGAGCGGAGGAATTCGGCTGGGTGCGCATGGGAAAGACGCGGCTGCCATCGACAGCGCCTGAGAGCCGAGCGCGAGCGGAAGCGCGGCGAGAGCCGAAGCAGGGGCGCGAGGTCGGAACCGTGGAATTGACTCCGCAGGGCGAGAGATTGATGGAGAGCCTTTTGCCAAAACAGGAGACGATCGTGCGGTCGATTCTCGGAGAACTGGACAGCCGCGAACTTGCCACGCTCACCAGGATTTGCCGGAAAATCCGCCAGGACGAAAAATTCACGGAGGTGCGGCTTGCGGGCGCGCTGATTCGCGCGCACAAGGAGTTCGAAAATGACGGTCTGGCTTCAGACGCCGGCACAGAACCGGAATGAAAACGCCATTTGCCTAGTGATGCTTCGATTTGCTCACTCGTGGCGGAGCGCGACGATAGGATCGACGCGCATCGCCCGCCGCGCGGGCGCATAACATGCCGCCAAGACCAGCGCCATGAAAAGAGCGGCGACCCCGGCGAAGGTCCACGGATCGAGCGGACTAATTTGGAATAAGAAGCTTGCGAGCAATCGCGTGAGCCCGGCCGCCGCGCACATTCCAAGCGCGAGCCCGCCGGCCGCGAGCCACGCGCCTCGCCTCAGCACCATCCGAAACACGTCCCTTGGCTCTGCGCCAAGCGCCATTCGAATGGCGAAATCGCGCGTGAGGGCCGCAGTCGCATACGAAGCCTGCGCATAGATTCCGGCAGCGCATAGCAGAGTCGCGAGGACGGCAAAAATCAGCGAAATACGCGCAAGAAAGCGCCGCTCCGGATTTGCCCGTTCGAGTTGCTCTTCCATCGTATGGACTTGAAATAGCGGCAGATTGGAATCGACGGTTTTCACGGCGGAACGAATAGCGCTCAGAACCGCACCGGGCCCACCCGCGCCTCGCGCGATCAACGTAACGTCCGGCTCCGACGGAAACAACGTGTAGCCTTGCGAGAGAGGAACATAAAATGCCGGCTGGGCCACGAATCCTGTGAAGGCAGTTGTCACGTTGTCTGCAACGCCGATTACCTCAAAGGTTTTGTCGTTCGGTCCGACTCCCTCGATCCGCTTCCCGATTGGGTTTTGCGTCGGCCAGTATTCATCGGCCGCCGCGCCATTGGCGATCGCAACGTACGGACTGCTGGCCGTGTCGCTATCGGCGAAATCTCTGCCACGCAGCAATGGAATTCCGAGCGTCCTTAAATATCCAGGGCTCGCCATTATCAATTCGATTGAGGTCCCAAAATGATTTTCAGCTGCGTGCCCTTCGATCGCCACGTCCGTGAACATTCCCGTGAGCGGCCTACCCGTCCCTAACGCCGCCGATTCGATGCCTGGTTGGCTGCGCAAGGAGTCCAGCAACGGACCGAGCATCTCCGCCGCCGAAGCCTTCGTATATCCCGAGCGAATCGGATCAACGGAAGCAATTACTGTATGCGACGGATCGAAACCGAGGGGCATATGGGTGGCCCGCCAAAGTGTGCGCGCCATAAGCCCGGCTCCCACAAGCAAAATCACGGAAGCAGCCACTTGCACCAACACGAGAAAATCGTGCAGTGAAACGCGCCGGATACCGCCTCCTCCCGGTGTTTCTCCCTTCATCGCAGAAACCAAATCGACTTTCGATGATCGCACCGCGGGTCCCAATCCGCTCACAATCGCGGAAAACACAGCCGCGAACACGGCGAACGCAAGCACGCGTGGATCGAGCATGGAGGCGACCCGTGCCGCTGGAATGGGCAAAGCCTCCGGTGAAGACATCAAAAGAAGCTTCACGCCGAAATCGGCAATTACGCATCCCGCCAACACCGCCAATGACGCGACCAGGATGCCTTGAATGAGCTGCAAGCGCACGATTCTGAACCGCGTTGCCCCAAGCGCCGCCCGAACCGCAATCTCCCTGCGCCGCCCTTCCGAATGAGCCAGCAGCAGCCCGCTTGCATTCGCGCAAGCGATCAGCAGCAAAATCGAAACAATGCCGACGATCATCAGCGAGTACCGCGTCCATTCCTGCCTCGCCTCCTTTTCGGCGGGCACAAGCACCGGCCACGGCCGCACGAAGGGTTGCGCCATCAAACCGTCGTACTCGCCGGACACGGGCTTGCCAGCGCCCAGGGGTGCCGCAATGGAATCAAGCTGTGCCTGTGCCGCTTGTATCGGGACGCCGTTCTTCAGCCGCGCGAAAACTGTGAATGGCTCAAACGATTGCCGGTTGAGGGGCATCTGCGTTTTCAGTAAAGGATCGATTTCGAAACCGAGCGCTGCGGGCAGCCAGACTTTCGGGAAATTGTCGAACGCCACGCCACCGAATCCCGCCGGCGTCACTCCGACGATCGTGAACTGCCGGCCATCGATCATCGCCGTGCTCCCCAGCACGCTCGCACTGTGCGAGAACTTGCTCCGCCAAAAATCGTCGCCGATCATTGCGACAGGCGCGGCGCCGGTCCGGTCGTCTTCCACTCCGATCGTGCGGCCAATCTCCGCTTTCACTCCGAGCGTTTCAAAATAGCTCCCGGTTACCATCCCCGAATCGACACGCAGCGATCCAGAAACCACGGAGGAAAAATTCACGGGTAGCCGGTCGATATCGGCGGCCATGTTCGAAAATGCGCTCGCGCGGTCCCGCAGTTCGAGATAAGCCGGAAAGGACATGAACCCGTACCGCGAAACATCCTTCACGTCGCCTCCGGTCAGGCGTACGACCTGGTTGGGATGCGCGATGGGAAGCGGCCGAAACAGCACAACGTCCACCAAACTGAAAATCGCCGTGCTTGCGCCGATGCCGAGGGCGAGGGTGAGGATGACGACGGCGGTGAAGCCGGGAGACTTGCGCAGGATGCGCAGGCCGAAGCGAACGTCTTGGAGCAGTGTGTCGAGCCAAGCGCCGATGCGTGCGGCGCGCACCTCTTCTTTCACTTGCTCGATGCCGCCGAGTTCGAGCTTCGCGGCGCGCGTGGCTTGCTCGGGTGCCATGCCGTCTTTGATTTTCTGGTCGGCGAGGAGTTCGACGGTGGAGCGAAGCTCGGCGTCGAGATCGGCGTCGATTCGCCGCCGGCGGAAAAGCGACCGGAGCAAGCTTTTTGCAATTGAGAGTGGCCGCATAGAACCTCCCCGAGCCTGTGTGAGAACTGAAAAGATTGTCCCTCAGCGGCTGAAGCCGCATTCATTTGCCCTGACTAACGGCGCGTTTGCCTTTCCTTTGGCAGGACGAGAAAGTGTGCCCTGACGAAAAACTGGAGTTGTCATACAGTCTCTCCCGCGTCTTCTGGGCGTTTACGCGCTGGGGCGGATCGTCAGGAAGCTTCGAGCGCGCGGGCAATCGCGAGCGAAATGCGGCCCCAGCGCTCGGTTTCCGTTTCGAGTTGCCGCCGGCCCGCTTTCGTCAGCTTGTAGTATTTCGCGCGCCTATTGTTTTCCGACTCTCCCCAGGCAGACACGAGCCAGCCGGCCTCTTCCATGCGGTGCAGCGCGGGGAAGAGCGAGCCGGGCTTCACTTGGAACGTGCCTTTGGTGATTTGCTCGATGCGGCGGGAAATGCCGAGCCCGTGCATCTCGTCGAGGGCGAGCGCCTTGAGGATCATCAGGTCGAGAGTGCCTTGGAGCAGGTTGGTGGATTCGGTCAAG
>JASHPG010000149.1 GCA_030038275.1 Candidatus Acidiferrales bacterium
AGGCGTGAAGGCGGATGCGCCGGCGAGCGTGGGAGTGCAGGGCAAAAATATCGCGGGGCAACCGGCATTCTTTGGGCCGTGCGCGCCTCCGGGACCTCCGCACCACTACACGTTTGAGCTGTACGCTCTCGACACCACGCTCGACCTGCAAGCGGGCGCGAGCCGCGATGACATCATGAAGGCCATGGACGGGCACGTCCTGACCGGCACGGTGCTGATCGGCATGTTCCATCAGACGTCGATGGGCGGGCCGGGAGGCGGCGGGCCGCCGCGGCAGTAGCTTCCTCGGAAAGGCGGAAGCAACGAATCCCTCTCCGCTCGCAATGGGCGGGGAGGGATTTTTGTTTTTGGCCGAGTCAAGCGACACTCGCACGAAGGGAGGTTTTTCAGCGATACCGCGGATCGCTTTAGAATGACAGACCATAAAAGAGATTCCTCGCCTCCATTCGCCCAAAAGCGGCGACTGGGCTCGGAATGACAGAATGTTATTGGGGGTCCGCCGAAATCAGAAAAGGCCGGGGATTTTCATGCCGGCCATGCCGGGAATTCCAGCCAGTTCGGTGACTTGCTTGGAGAGTTCTTCGTCCACGCGGCGCGCGGCGTCGTTGACAGCGGCGATCATCAGCTCCTGCAGCATTTCCTGGTCCTTGCTCTTGAAGATGTCCGGGTCGATGCGCACTTCGGTGAGGTTCTTTTGCCCGTTCATCCGCACGGCGACCATGCCGCCGCCGGCGGTGGCCTCCACGGAAATTTCGCCGATGCGCTTTTCCAGCTTTTCCTGCGCTTGGCGGAATTGCGAGAGCATCTGCTGCAAAGCTTTGACTTCCATGCGTTATTCCTCGCCGGGGCGCTTCACGTTGGAAATGCGTCCGCCAAACTTCTGAAGCATCGCTCGAACGATCGGATCTTCCTCGAATCGAGCGCGAAGCTCAACGCCGCGAGCCGTACCCACCCGGCCAAGCTCAATTTTAACACAGACGCGAAGAGGCTGGCCCGTCACTTGGCTCAACACTGTGCGCAAACGTTCCATCGGGTCGCGCGCCTGCAACATTTCGGCGAGCGCGCGGCTCTCCGGCGGAAAAAATAAGCGCAGCTCGCTCGCGTCCATTTCCCAGCGCGAAGCGTGCTCCACCATGGACCACAAGAATTTCTGCGCTTGCAGCGCGGATTTGACCGCGTCCACTTGCGCGGAAGCAAGTCCGTTTCCCGACTCTTCCGCGGCACGCGCCACCACGCGCGGCGGCGAAGCGGGCAGCGGCCGCTCCAATGTGGGAGCGGCGGGCGCCTGAGAAGCAGGTTGCCATACGACGGAACTGCGCGCGGACGGCGCTGGCGATTCCGCCTCCGCGGAAATTGCGGTCGGTGCTGGCGACGCATTCGCCGGCGTTCGCGCCCATGGCGCTGACGCGGATGATGACGACGCGCTTGCATCCGCGCTCGCGCGCGGTGGCTGCGATTCCGCATCAGGCGCCATGCGGACGGCTGCGCCAGATGCCGAGGCCGACTGCGCTGATGCCGGTGGTACCGAGGTGGCGCGGAATGGCGGTGCCGCAGCGATATTTGGAGCTGCCGATGCCGTCTGCATCGCACTTGCTGCGCCCGAAGACCGCGCTGGAGTAGTCGCGCGCGCTGAAGGCGCACTTCCGCCGCGAAGCTCGGCAATTGCTTCTTCGAGCGGCACCAAGCGCTGCGCGTTGATCAGCTTCAGCAGGCCGAGTTCGAGATGCAAGCGGGGATCGGGCTTGCGCCGCACGTCGTCTTCGGTGGCCACCAGAATGTTGAAAAACCGCGTGAGATCTTCCTCGCCAAAACGCGCGGATTGCGCTGCCAATCGCGGACGTTCGTCCTCGGGCGCGGCAATCAACTCCGAATCCGGTCCGCAGACGCGCGCAACCAACAGATTGCGGAAGTGGCGAATCGCTTCGCGGCAGAAATGCTGCAAGTTTTGGCCGTCGGCGATCAGCCGGTGCACCAACGAAAGCGCTCTCTCGGAAGATTGCGCGGCGATCGCCTCCACTAAATCGTCGAGCACGCTTTCGGCGACCACGCCGAGCAGTTCGCGCACCTGCGCGTCGGTGATCGTGTCGCCGCCATAAGCTATGGCCTGTTCGAGCAGCGAAAGCCCGTCGCGCACGCTACCTTCCGCGGCGCGAGCCAGCACGGCGATCGCGCCCGAATCGATTTTCAAATTTTCCGCCTTGGCGATGCGCTCGATCTGCCCGGCGATTTCCTGAAACGTGAGCAAGCGAAATTGGAAAAGCTGCGCGCGCGATTTGATCGTATCGACCAAATCCTCGGGCCGCGTGGTGGCCAAAATGAAGATGACGCCCTCGGGAGGCTCTTCGAGGGTCTTGAGCAGCGCGTTCGATGCTTCTCCCGTCAACTGATGCGCTTCGTCGAGAATCACCACTTTGTAGCGGCTTGCCGCCGGCGCGTAGCGGACCATCTCGCGCAGTTCGCGAATCTGATCGATGCCGCGATTCGATGCCGCGTCGATTTCCAGCACGTCGAGTGAATTGCCGTCGGAAATTGCCTTGCAGGAAACGCAGGTGTTGTCCGGCTCGGCTGTTGGCCCCTTCGCGCAGTTCAATGCTTTGGCTAAAGTGCGCGCGGCGGTGGTCTTCCCTACCCCGCGAACGCCGGAAAAAATATACGCGTGCGCCACGCGATTGGACTGAATCGCGTTCGCCAGCGTGCGCGTGACGTGCTCCTGCCCCACGATTTCGCTGAACGTCCGAGGCCGGTATTTTCGCGCGATGACTTTGTAGCTCATGCGATGGATGTGGTCATGCTGCTCTGGGCGAAACGCGCTTCGGATGCGCCGCGATGAGAGGAACTTCGGGTACTCCGCGGCACACGAAACTGACCCGCTACCGTTGCTCCCTTCCGGGCCTGGCGGGGTTCACGGGGAATCGTTGCACAGAGCCCGAAGTTCCACCGATCGGCAGTTCATGCCGAAACTTTTGCAGCAAAACCGCTAGGCGGAGTCTAGCACAGCAATTTCGAGCACGAAAGCAGCCGACTCGATCGCGTCATCGAGGAGAATACGCGGCGCGAAATTTGGACCCGCATACGGCGGGAGACTCGTTGTTTCGCGGCTCGGCGAAGCGTAGGATGCATGAAGCAAGAGGTAAATGCAGTGACTTCGAACCCTTCACCCGCGCACCCGCACGACCACTCCCACGAACACGCGCATCAGGCTGTTCCGTCGGAACCGGCGTTGCGCGTCAAAGCGCTCGAATCGCTCCTCGTCGAAAAAGGACTAATCGACCGGCCAGCGTGATTCGCCGCAGCCATTTGACGCAATTCGTACCGTAATAGCCGGGAACGAACAGCCGCAGCGGCGCGCCATGTTCGAGCGTCAGAGGCTCGCCATTCATCTGATAAGCGAGAATCACTCCACCCACTGCCAACCGCTCCAGCGGCAAATCCTTCAAATAACAGTCGCTCTGAATATTTCCAAATTCGCCGTGATCCACGCCGAACGACCAAATGAAGCGCGCGCCCGGATCGACGCCTGCTTCGTCGAGAATTTCCTTCAGATCAACTCCGCTCCACGAAACGTTGGCCACTCCGCGCGTAGCCTGCTTTGGCTTGAACGGATTGCCCGCGCACTCATGCACCGAAACCACCGTTTGCTTCGGCCGGCGCAGTAGATCGTCCAGCGTAAGCCGAAGGGATTGTCGCACCATCCCGTCAATCTCGACCGTCCAATCGCCGATCGCTCCACTCGTATCAATATCCGGAATCCCGTAGTGCGCCAGCGTGAAAATCCCGTCGATTGGCGTGGTTGCTTCAGCCAACTCGTGCGGCCGGCGCGGAAATTTGATCGCCAGTCCCGCGTGCCGCATCGCCGGACGATCGGTCATTCCGTTCGTCACTCGTCGTGCCCCCGCCACCTTGAATTAAAATGTTCGCCCAGGCCGCATCATATGCCCTCTTGAAAGCAAACAGGAAGCCCTGCTAACCGTGATCGCGTAACAGCGGCGGTTCGTCCCATCAGCGCCTGTCGATGCTCCTCCGCAAGGCTTGCGCAACTCGCGCGCGCATTCTACTCTGTGCGCTCACATGAATCCCCAATTCATCGTCATTGGTGTTATTTGGTACATCGTGTTTCTGCTTTCCACGGTGTGCCATGAAGGCGCGCACGCACTCGTCGCGCGCCTCGGCGGCGATCCGACGGCTTTTCACGGCGGGCAGGT
>JASHPG010000014.1 GCA_030038275.1 Candidatus Acidiferrales bacterium
ACCACGTAGCAAGTCGAAAGGTGCAGCAGCGCCGCGTGATGGCAGCCGCGCAGAAAATTCAGCAGATGCACGGTCGCGCCGACGTTCGTCGCTAGAGCGTCCCGCAAATCCGGATTGAAGTCCGTCAGACCCGCGCTGTTGACGATCGCGTCCACCGAGCGCGCCAGCCGCCGCACCGTCTCCGCGTCCAGCCCCAGGCATTCCTTCGTTGCGTCGCCGCAGACAACCTCCACGCGTTGCCTCAGAAATTCCGCCAATCCGTCGCCGTATTTCTCGCCCAGACGGTCAAAAACCGGCGACTCCCGCACCACCCGCTCGAATCGTTCGAGAGCCGTTGCCGAGCGGTGCCCGCGGATCAGCAGCGTCACGCGGCCAATGTCCGGAACGTCGTGCAGCAAGTTGGCCAGCCAAACCTTCCCGATGAAGCCCGTCCCGCCGATCAGCAGCAGATGTTTGCCCCTCAGCGCCGCGTGGACGGAAAGCGGCCCGGTTTTCTCGTGCTCGTCAAAACGCACCACCGGCACGCGCGGGTTTGGCGCCGGGCGTCCAGCCGGACGAATCGCCGCGCCCAGCCACTCCGGGTGCTCCCCAAATCCGAGATCGCGCACCAGTTGATCGCGCCCGACGCGTCCCACCGCCTGGCTCGGCCGCAGCTTCGCAAACACGCCCCGAGGCCGGATCACCGGGCTCACCAGCCGTCCCGTAGCCAGCCCATTCCGGAACTCCAGCCGGTTTGAGACGATCTTTCGCACACCCAAATAATTCGCCAATGGCCGCATCGTGTGTTCCAGGCCCTGGCTCACCAGCACCACGTTCTCGCCTGCGGCAAGCGCTTCCGCGAGCTTCGCCGTGCCGCGTCTCTTCAAGCGCGGTCGCAGGTAATACTGAAAAAACTCTTCGCCCAGAAGGTCTAATCGATCGCGGCTTTCGCCCCGTAGGATGGTGTGCAACAGGCGCGTGGCCATCACGCGATGGGTGCAATAGAGGAAAGGCCGCGCGATGGCCAGTAATCCCATCGTGCCCCGGCGCGTCCAGCGTTCCAGGAAGGTTTGCGCGTTCCAGGCGAAGAAAGCTACTGGACGGACGGCAGTTAGGTCTAGCAGGCTTCCTTCCACGCGCCAAAAGACCGGCTCCTGCGCCGCCTCCGCTCCTGAACGCTTCGCCTCCCAAGCCCTCGCCTCTGAAGATTCTGAGCCGGAATGCCCGGCCGCTGAAGGCGCCGTCGCTGAAGCCTGCGACCTGGAAATGTCGGACCTCGAAGCCTTCGAGCTGCCCGGCTCGGACATTGAAGTATGCGAGCTGGCAGTCTCGGGCGTTGCCGAAAACTTGCCGTTTCGACGCGCCGCTGCGTGCGAACTCGAATTGTTGCCTGGGAATTGGGACATAGGTGCGGCTGAACTACAGACATCGAAATCAGCGTGAAACTAGCATGTTACCACGCCGCGAACAAGCCGTGCGCCCATAGTACCGCTCAGTACTATACCCACCGAACCGCCACTCCGTGCCTTTGTAGCGGCGACCTTCAGGTCGGCGCATTTGCTTTTTCGAGTTCGCAACGCTTTGAGCACTGCACGCTGGTGGTCTGCTGTCCAGCCCCGGAGATGCTGTACGTGCGTCACGGTGCGGGCTGGAGTCACAACCGCCCCGAGCGCACCGCCGCCTGTCATGCCGAACCCAGTCGCATGTCGTCGCGAATGAGGGTGAGGCATCTGCTTTTGGTTCCGAATTAGAATAGCGCTGCGGCCTTTAGCGCGGCACTCTTCGCTTTAGCCCGAATGGTGAACGGTAAGTGGTGAGTGGCAAGAAGCATTCCCGGAGCCGCCACCAGGCGTAGTGGCGCTACCTCTTACGATCTTTCAGTCGGCCGGCGCATTCATCGTTGTGGGTCCACACTGTTGCTGCCACAACGTGCTTCCTAAAGCTCCCGCTTAAAATTCGACGCCGCACCCTTCGAGCTTTGTGCGAAGGGCGCGGACTTTCGCTTCATCGGAATGACTGCTGGCTCCTGTACAGTCCAAGAACAAAAATCTTGGTACTACTCAAATTGAACCTGTACGTTACTTCATTTGCGTGCTACCGTTGCTCGTTTTTAGTTGCCCGCGTAAAGCTGCTGAACGCGGGCCACCTGCCGCAGGCGGGCAACGCGTTTTGAATCGCCACCAGCGGCACACGCGGCCCGTGTGTCCTTAGTCGGCCCGCTCATTGCGCCTGAAGGGCAGGGCAGAGAGGAGGAACGATATGAATTCCGCGAGCGGCGCAACAACACCGGTATCGCTAAACGTAGTCGAGAGTGAAGTATTGTTCGCCCTTCTTTCGCCTTTGATCGCTACTAAAGGGCGGAACAGCCAATCAACCTTGCACACGTGTAACTCGCTGAAAATAAAGCGGCATAAAAATCCAAGGGCGGAACGTCCCGGTGCATCTTCTTTTCCCGCTTCGAGCCTCCAGACTCCAGCATCTAGGGCGGCCGAACGTCCCGGTGCATTTGGGAAATTCGCAAATTTACATCTCGCTTTTCGCTCGTCCCGAAACGCGGCATTGGGCACAGCGTACTCACGGTCTGCTGTCACGATTCACGAGCCACGAATCACGATTCACACGCGTCCTACCCGAGACACCAAACGAGTAGAAACACGTGTAAGTTATAGAAAACAAAAGATGGCGTACCAGCCTACCCGAGACACTTCTCGTCTCACAAATGATCGCCAAAACCTCGCCTCGCTTCCGCACCCGTCAGGCAAAGGGTGGAACAGCCAATCAACCTTGGACATATCTAAGTCACAGAAAAGAAGCGCAATACAAATTCAAGGACGGAACCTCCCGGTGCATCAGAAATCTCGCAAAACACGCCGGAGTGGGACGACGAATCACTATTCACGAATCACGAATGTTATATTTTCTGTGATGAAAAATTGGATTAAGCGCCGAGTGCATGCTTACGAGAAGATGCGCTTCGACCAGGAGCCAATACGGACGAAGCTTCCTTTCGAGTGGGGGCTGGAGTACATCGGTGGCAACGCAGTCGAACCCGATCCGCGCGGCTATCTCGACCGCTTCGTCGAGCAGACGGTTGCCGATAGCGATGCCTGGTTTCGAACGCCTCCAGCCGGGGATTATCGGCTAGAAGGCAATGTCCTCACCTTCACGAGCGCCATTCGCTCGCCTTGGGCGGAAAACAATCGCGTCTATGGCCAGTTTTTCCCCGCGATCCACGGGGCCAACGGGAACGGCGCCGGCGCGGCGAACGGCACGAAACGCGCCGTGGTCGTCCTGGCCCAATGGAATGCCAGGTGGGATGAGCAGCAGGGCGTCTGCAAATGGCTGAATCGGCTGGGGATCACCGCCGTTAAGATGAGCTTGCCGTACCACGACCGGCGCGCCATCCCGGGCCATCGGCGCGCGGACCATCTTGTCGCGCCCAATATCGGTCTGACGTTGCAGGCCAACCGTCAGGCTGTAATGGACGTGCGCGCCACGCTGCGCTGGCTGGAGAGCCAGGGCTACGACCGGCTCGGAATTTTGGGCACCAGCATCGGCTCGTGCATCGGATTCATCGCCATGTGCCACGACCCCGCCGTGCGTGCTGGCGCTTTCCTCCACGCTTCCACGTATTTCGGCGACGTCGTGGCGAACGGCCTTACGACCGTCAACGTCTGGGAGCAAATGTCGGCGCACGTCACGCCCCAGGAAATCCAAAAGTATTGGTCCCCGATCAGTCCCACGCCGTACTTGCACAAGCTGCCGGGGCCCGGCCGTAAAATGCTGCTGATTACGGGGAAGTACGATCCGACGTTCTGGCCGGAGTTTACCGACCAGCTGTTGGAGCGCATGCGCGCCGCGGGAATCGAGTTTGCATCCTTGAAATTGCCGTGCGGGCATTATTCGCTGGGCGTCACGCCGTTCAAGCACGTTGCCGGATACCGCTTCGGAAGATTTTTGGCTGAGGCGCTGGGATAACGCGCATGAACTTTCTTTCCGCGGGACGCGCCGAGCTAGCGAGCGGCGAGCGCGGGCGCGCCGGCGTTGAGCACTTTTTCGTAGAAGGCTTCGTAGCGCGGGATGATGTCGTTCGAGCAGTAGCGCCGCCGCGCGTTGGCGCGCGCCATTTCGCCCATGGCGCGTCCGCAATCGGAACGCGCCAGGATTTCGAGAGCGAATTTCGAGGCGGCTTCCACGTCGCGCGGCTCGAAGAGGTAACCATCAACGCCGTGCGTCACCACTTCGGGAATTCCGCCCACGTTGCTGGCGACCACGGGCACCTCGCAGGCCATCGCTTCGAGCGCGGCGAGTCCAAAAGATTCGGAGTCGCTGGGCAGCAGGAAGAGGTCGCCGACGCCGAGAATCTCGTGGACGCGGTCCTGCTTGCCGAGGAAGAAAACGTCCTTCGAGAGTTTCTTTTTGCGCACCAGGTATTCAGCCGCGCCCCTATCCGGCCCGTCTCCGATCATTACCAGCTTCGCGGAAAGTTTCTCGCGGACCAGCGCGAAGATTTCGATGCAATCGGTGATGCGCTTCACCGGACGAAAATTTGAGAGGTGCATCAGGATCGGTTCGCCATTGCGAGCCCAGCGGCCGCGGAGCGAGCGGTCCTCCGCGCGCTTGTAAAGATCGCAGTTGACGAAGTTCGGAATCACCTCGATCGGATGGCGCACTTCGAACTCGCGGACGGTCCGGTCGCGCAGGTAATTGGAGATTGCGGTGACGCCGTCGCTTTGCTCGATGGAAAATCGCGTAATCGGCAGATAGCTGCGGTCGCTGCCGACGAGCGTGATGTCGGTGCCGTGCAGCGTGGTGATGAAGGGCAGGCGGCGCGGCCCGGCCATCATGCGCGCCAGCAGCGCGCTCACGGAGTGCGGAATGGCGTAATGCACGTGCAGAAGGTCGAGGGAATTTTCCTCGGCGACTTCGAGCATTTTGGTGGCGAGCGCCAGCGTGTAAGGCGGGTGATCGAAAAGCGGGTAAGTGGAGATTTCGACTTCGTGATAGCTGATCCGCTCGTTGATGCTGTTCAAGCGGATGGGAACCGCGTAGCTGATGAAATGAACATCGTGGCCGCGGTTGGCGAGCTCCATTCCGAGCTCGGCCGCGACCACTCCGGAACCGCCGTAGGTGGGATAGCAGGTGATCCCGATTTTCATGGGTCTTGCGGCTTGTACTCCGGCGCACAGAAGCGATGCGCCGGGGACTACGCTTCAGCCTCACAAGGAGAAACCGCGCAACGGTGCCCGCAGGCGCCCGCCGGCAAGGCAAAAACTAGTGACCGTTGCTGCCGCCGTTCATGGGTTCTTCGCCGTCTTTGTACAAATAACGAATCGAATGCTTGTATATCAAAAGATTGGGGCTGCCGTAGCGCGTTAGCTTTATGCACTCGCGGTCGTACCATTCCACGGTGCCGTGAAGAACTTCGCCATCCGTCAGCACCACGGCAACCGGAGTGCGCGACTGCATCTGCTTCACAAAATAGAAATTTTCCGCGTAGGTCTGGTCCGGCGGCGCGGGTTTCTTGCGCGGAACCGCTGCCGCGGCGGGTTGCGGAGCGGGCTGGACGGAGCGTGGGACGAAAGTGTCCTTCGCTTCGGCGAGGACTGGGCGGAAAAGCTTGCGGTTCACCATAAGTGCTCCTTGGAATTATCAGGAAACCGGATGCTAGTTGTTATGACTGTACGAGCGCAAAATCGGTTGCAAAAAGATTATGAAATACTTTTAACGTCGAAAAAGATGCGCCGAACGTCAGATGCCGAGCGACACCAACAGCGAATCGAGACCGAGCTGGCGGCCGATGTTGTGGCGCATCCGTGCTTCGAGGGTATCCAGACCGCGCGCAGCCTGCAGGACCCAACGCCAATCAACCTGACGGGCGAGCGAATCGATCTCGCGCCGCAGGTCAGGGTTTCTAAGAAGACGGCTCTGACTGCCCTGTGAGGCTTCGAGCAAGTCCGTGAGAAGACTATAGAACAGGGCCAAAATGTTTTCAAACGATTCCTTCTCTTGCTTTGCAAGCTGAGCAGTAGCCGCGAAAATTTCTCCGTACTTTTTCCCGGAAACGGAATTTTCCAAAAGGCGAAGGACGCCGGAGCGAAGCCGCGTGGACTCGGCGAGATCGAGAGAAAGCGCCGCGCCGGGACTGCCGGCGGAAAGTTGCGCGGCAAGAGTTCGCTCGGCGGGCTTGAGTTCGGATCGGCTTTTCAGAAATTCCGCGATTTCCGGAGCGGACACGGGCGCGAAATGGAATTGCAGGCAGCGCGAACGGATCGTTGGCTGCATGGCGTCAGGTGACTGCGCGAGCAGAATCAGCGTGGCGGATTCAGGCGGCTCTTCGAGAATTTTCAGGAATAGGTCGGCGTCGTCCCATCGCATGGTGTCCGCGCCATCGAGGATGAAAACGCGGCGGCGGCCGAGCGGCTGAAAATATGCGGCGCGCTGCACGGCGCGCAGTTGCCCAACGCGAATCATCGGGCGCGCAACGGGCGTGCGAAGGCGCACGGGATCGGGAACGACCAGCCAAACGTCCGGATGCTGCTCGATGATTAGAGGGATACGTTCGATGGTGGCGGCATCGGCGCTTTCGCCGCGTTCGGCGAGCCCTGCAACGATCAGTTCGCTCGGATCTGCGAGCGGCGCCATGCGAAGGCAAGAGGCGCATTCGCCGCAGAAGTCGTCCTTGAGGCGCTCGCAGTTGGCGGCCTGAGCAAACATGCGAGCGAGTGTGTATTTGCCGATGCCGCGCGGGCCGGTGAAGAGCATCGCGCTGGGCACGCGCTCGCATTGCAACATGCCGCGAAGAGCGCGGATGGTGCGTTTGTTGCCGAGAAATTCGCTGAAACCCATATTCACCTTTGCGCGCGAAGCGCGGGAGTGATACGCGCCTCGACGGCGGCGACAACTTCGCTGTGAATCGATTCGGGAGAACGCAGCGCGTTTTTCGCCGCGTCGAAGCACTCGACGCGCACCCAGTGCGGTTGGCGGGCGAGTTCGTCGTAAACGCGCGAGGCTGCTTCCAGATGTGCGATATCCGCTTCCTGGATGTCGTGCTTTTTATCCGTGTAATCGCGGGCATTTTTCGAGGCGACCAGGCGATGCGCATCCGCGACCGGAACGCGCAGGTAGATGACGAGGTCTTCGGCGGGCAGTTCGTAGATTTCGTATTCGAGGCGGCGCAGCCAGGCTAAAAATTCGTCGCGCCTGGCAGGCGGGACGCGCGAGCCCTGATGGGCAAGATTTGAACCGATGTAGCGGTCGGAAAGCAAAAGTTTGTCGGCAGCGAGCGCGGATTTGAGCGTGGGTTTCGATTCCAGACGGTCGCCGGCGTAGAGCAGCGCGGCAAAATGCGGATCGACGGAATCGAGCTCGCCGAATTCGCCGTTGAGAAAGCGGGCGACGAGCTTGCCGAAAAAGCCGTTGTAATGGGGGAAGCTGATCTGCGAGAGAGCGTGGCCGCGTTCCGCAAGAGCGCGGGCGAGCAGCTCCAGCTGAGTGCGCTTGCCGGAGCCGTCGATTCCCTCGATGACGATAAATTTTCCGCACGCAGGCATCGGATTGCAGCCAGTTTAACACGGCTGCGATGGGGGCGCAGATCGTCGAAACGGACAGCCGACTGGTGCGAGTTTAGGCTGAGACGAACTGCCCAGTAAGCGCGGTGCACGTCCTATTGCAGCTATGATGTAGAATGCACGCGTTTACGCTTGAAGAAAACCGGTCGGAGGTGCGGGGCATGCGCAGCACCGCAGATTGGGTATTGTTATTAACGTTGATTTTTTTTTTGCCTGCCATAGCACACACTCAAAACGGCAACGTCACTAACACGTACCACGTCCTTCCTCTCAAGACTCTGGTTGTGACGACCGAGGCGAAATCGGATGGGGAGGTTGCCATTCCGCCAGCTATCTCGACCTTCGTCGCAATACTTCAACAGGGACATCAGAAGCGCGTTACGAATTCAAGGTCCGATCTTGATGCCTGGATTCTCCAGCAATCAGCGTTGAACGGCCTGCAATCCGAAGGCGTGCATCCGTGGCACATAGTTGTGAGCTACGATCAATTCGACGAGGACGGAGACAACGTCCACAGCGGCACGTTCGAGGAATTTTGGGCCGGCCCGACGAAATACAAGCGGATCTACAAAAGCGACAACTTCAACCAAGTGGATTATGCGACATCTCACGGGCTGTATCGTCGCGGAGATCAACGCTGGCCCGATACCGCTGAAGTGCAAGTCCGGAAAGAGGTTATCGATCCGTTCTCGTACGCGGCTACGCTCCACGGATTCCACGTCAAAAACCTCTTGCGAAACTTCAACGGATATGACCTGCAGTGCGCTTTGATCGAAAATGAATCGACCAACGTAGGCGATCCGACTCAGTACTGCTTTGAGCCCGAGAGTTCCATTCTTCGGTATACCCGCGGCTTTGGTTGGAATCAGACCACATACAACAAAATCATATCCTTTGAGGGGCGCAATATAGCATTGGATGTTGATGTCACTGATGGAGGTAAGCCACACCTGAAATTACGCGTAGAAACGATCGAATCGCTCTCGCACGTTGATGATGCGGATTTTTCGCCGCCGTCCGATGCGGTCGGTCCGCTCGGCGGCCGTGTGTCAGGCGTGAGTCCCGTGCCCGTTAATATGACGAGCCATCCTAACTGGCCGGCCTCGCTCAGGGCGCAGCACTTTACCGTGAAGCTGAAGATTGTTATCGGAAAAGATGGACGCGTCGCGAGCGTCCAACCAGTCTCGGGGCCTCCGGAAGCTTACAAGGGCTGCGAAGATGCTGTGCGACAATGGGTGTTCAAGCCATATCTTGTGCTCGACAAACCAGTCGAAGTCGAAGGGGATGTCGAATGCACCAATTTCATCACGCGCTAATTGACATGGGGTCAGTCTCGGTAGCTTTCCTTCCGAGGTCCCTCTAAATTTTCAAACGCATGCGAAGGCCCTCTATCGACACCCAGGCGTTTGAATAATGCCAAGCGCTATTTCAGGACCCAAGGTGATTATCCAGCGGAACAGGGATGGATCCACCTTCTAAGTCCCGGAAAGAGCCAGCAGGATATTGACGGCAGGATTCAGTGCTTCAGCGGGCGCGGAGGAGGGCGACCAGCGCGATTGCGAGGGCGGCGGTGGTGATGATGCCGCTCGAAAGAGCGATCCAGAAGATGGCGTTGAGGCGGCGGGCGATCGATTCGGTTAACGCGGAGGCGATTTCGAGGCTGGATTCGAGCGCGGAGATGCGCGCGGATTGATTCGTGGCGAGCAGTTCGAGGGCGGCAATGCGGCGGTCGAGACCGCTGGCGTCGGCCGGTTGCGTGTAATCGATAGGCGGAGGGGTGCGAAGCGAGTCGATTTGCTGCTTCAGCCCGACAGCGCGGCGCGCGAGCGAAGTGCCTAGCGAAATGGCTTTGAAGAGATCATCGAGGCCCATTGGATCGTCTCCCTAGATGAATTCGGAAGATGCGCTCAGCGGCCTGCCTACGGCAGGCAGGCTCGCCTGCGCGCAGCGGTCAGGACTATCGGCGGCAAGCCGCTTCCATTATGCTTCTGTGCTTCGGCCATGGCACGACTGCGCTTCTTGTGTCGGCGTAAAAAGCCGTGCGCTGACGAAAGCCGGATTCGAGCAGACGCGTTTGCACGAGCGCGAGTGTTATGCGTCCTGACGTTCTTGCGAGCGATCCTCCGAGTCAAGTTCCTCATCGGCGAATTCGGGAAGGTCGCCGCGAGTTACGCCGCGAAGCTCCGCGCGGATGATATCCGATGAAAAACCGGCGCGGAGCAGGCTGGCATAGATTCCGGCGATTTGCCGCTGACTGAGCGCGCCGCGAACGTGAGACAGGCGGCGCTTCAGGCGCGCGCGAACGAGTTCGGCTTCCGGCGTGTCCGCGAAGACAGCATCAAGGGCGGCGTCAATGTGGCGGTCCGGGATGCCGCGGGTGCGTAGCTCGCGAGCGACGCGGAAGCGTCCCTGGCGGCGGCCGGTAGCGCGCTGGCGCGCGAAGTCGAGTGCGTAACGAGCATCGTCGAGATAGTTCTGCTCGCGCAAGCGGGCGATCACCGGCGAAACGGCATCTTTGCTTTCCGCGCGGCGCTCCAAATAGGCGCGCATTTCGTGGATCGAATGCGCGCGGCGCATCAGGGCGTGGAGAGCGGCGTTGTAAAGCTCCTGCTCGGTGGACAACTTGCGTGAAGCGGCGCGAAAAGGCACGAGCGAAAGCATAGAAGCAAGCGCGCAGGGAAGCAAGAAGGCAGGATGTGGCGAACGGGTCGAAGGCCCTTCTCTCACAGAGTGCCGGAAGCCGCTACCAACGCAGTACATACGCGAAGATGAGAGGCGCAACGACCGTAGCGTCGGATTCGATAATAAATTGCGGCGTATCAACCCCGAGCTTGCCCCACGTGATCTTCTCGTTCGGAACCGCGCCGGAATAGGAGCCGTAGCTCGTCGTGGAGTCGCTAATCTGGCAAAAATACGCCCAGAGCGGCACGCCTTCACGGCGCAGATCTTGACGGAGCATTGGAACCACGCAAATCGGGAAATCGCCAGCGGTGCCGCCTCCGATCTGGAAGAAGCCGAGAGGCGCTTTGGGCGCGATTTCCATGTACCAGCACGCGAGTTCGATCATATACTCTGGACCGCTCCGGATCGTGTTCACGTTCTTAATTTTTCCTTCGATCACTTGCGCCGCGTACATGTTTCCGAGCGTCGAGTCCTCCCAGCCAGGCACGAACAGCGGCAAATCCTGCTGCGCAGCAGCGAGTATCCAACTGTCTTGCGGATCGATTTGGTAATACCGCTCCAATTTTCCTTCAGATAAAATTTTGTAAAGAAACTGGTGCGGGAAATATCGCTCGTTACTGGAATCCGCCGCGTACCACTCCTTGGCCACAATGCGCTCGATGCGGCGCATTGCCTCTTCTTCCGGGATACAGGTATCTGTAACGCGATTGAAACGAGCGTCCAGCAGTTCGGCTTCCTGTTCGGGCGTAAGGTGCCGATAGTGCGGAACGCGCTTGTAGTGATCGTGCGCGACGAGGTTGTAAACGTCCTCTTCGAGATTCGCGCCGGTGCAGCAAATCCCGTGAACGCGCCCTCGCCGGATCATTTCAGCCAGCGAGAGGCCAATCTCGGCCGTGCTCATAGCGCCCGCGAGTGTCATAAACATCTTACCGCCATTATTCAGATGGCGGGCGTAGGCCGCCGCCGCGTCAACGACAGCAGCTGCATTGAAATGACGGTAATGGCGTTCGATAAACTGGGAAATAGGGCCGCCTGCTTTTGCAGTTGCGCTCATGCTGCCTCCCGAATTTCTAGAGTTTGCCTTATTGAGGGAAGACGCCCCGTTCTGGGCGGGGTTTACTTCGCGGCGCGCCTAAAAGTAGCTAGCAGTGTATTCAAGCAGGCGGAAAAGCTGATGCGGAGAAACCCGGTATTGCGATGCTTCGTGATGGAATTTGCGATTCACGACCAGGGGATGAATAACACAATTTCACTGCGACGTCCACCAAAACGCAGGCGAACACCAGGGAGCTCTGTGACCAGAAGTCACGCGGCTTCGCGTGAAACTACACGATTTTGGCACCAGCGACCATAACTGGCCCCGCCCAAAAGCGCGGCACTCGAGCGCAAAGACGTCATTGTTCCGTGGTTAGCAGTTCGGGCGAATCAGCGGGCCGGTGTTCCACTTCGACACATCGCTTTCTCAACGAAGATTCGCTGGGTTTTATAGCCGCTAAAATAACTGACGGAGGAAACCGGAGATGACTCTGCCGCGGCGTGCTTTTTCGTGCTTGATGCTGGCCGGGTTGCTGGTGGTTGCGGGCGCTCTGTGCGCTCAGGCGCGAAGCGCAAGTGAGAGTGCTGCTTCTCATGCGGAAAAGGCCGAGGGGTCGAGTATGCCGCTGATCGATCTGAGCAGCTATCAAGACATGGTGTCTGGGGATCATGGCAAGGCGGTAATGGTCACGTTCTGGGCCACGTGGTGCCAGCCGTGCCGCGCCGAATTTCCGATGATTGAGGAGATGGCAAAGAAATATGGCCCGCAGGGACTTGTGGTTATCGGAGTGAGCCTGGATGAAGATTCGGACCTCGCCCTGGCGCGGCAGTTTTTGACGGAAACTCATGCGGATTTTTCAAATTACCGGCTTAAGCCGGGCACGGACATGGATGCGTTCTACCAGGGAGTCAACCCGGCATGGCGGGGAACGATGCCGCACACGATTTTCTACGCGCGCGACGGTCACGTCGCGCGTTACCTGATCGGGGCGCGGCCGCCGGCGGCATTCGAGGATGCGATCCGGCTGATTCTAGTGAAATAGGAATAAATCCGCACCTTTCGCGAACGCGAAGGATGCGGTACCCGAAAATTCCAGATCGAAGAAGTACCCGAATGTCGCGGGCGATTAGTGTTCGCGGGCGGCCAGGTAGCGTTCCGCTTCGAGAGCTGCCATGCAACCGGAGCCAGCGGCGGTGACGGCCTGGCGATAGCGGTGATCTTGCACGTCGCCCGCGGCAAAAACGCCCTCGACGCTGGTCTTCGCACCGTCGTGGGTGATCAGATAACCGGCATCGTCCATGGCCAATTCTCCCTTGAACACTTTTGTGTTGGGATCGTGGCCGATGGCGACGAACACGCCTTCGGTGGGTATCACTTTCTTCTCGCCGGTTTCCGAGTTGACGACGTGGACGCAATCGACGGCCTTATTGGCGACGTTTTCGACCTTCTCGATTACGTACGGAGTGAGGAACTCGATTTTCTGGTTGTTGCGCGCGCGGTCGAGCATGATGCGAGATGCGCGAAACTCGCTGCGCCGATGAATCAGCGTGACCTTCTTGGCGAATTTGGTGAGAAACGTGGCTTCTTCCATGGCGGTGTCGCCGCCGCCGACAACAACGATGTCGCGGTTGCGGAAGAAAGCGCCATCGCACGTGGCGCAGGTGGAGACGCCGTGGCCGAGCAGTTGGCGTTCGGATTCGAGTCCAAGAGTGCGCGCGGACGCGCCGGAGGCAACGATCAGCGCCTCCGTCTCGTAAGTTTCCTTGCCCGCCGCGATCTTAAACGGAGGCTTACTGAGGTCAACGCTGCTCACGGCGCCGGGGCGGAAATCGGCTCCGAATCGCTGGGCCTGCTTGCGCGCGCGCTCGATAAACTCGGGCCCCAAGATGCCTTCGGGGAAGCCGGGGAAATTTTCGACCTCGGTCGTCAGCGCCAACTGCCCTCCGGGCTCGTAGCCATCCAAGACGACCGGCTTCAAATCCGCGCGCGCCGTGTAAATCGCGGAAGTCAGACCGGCGCAACCACTCCCAATAATGACGACCTTGTGCACTGAATTCTCCTAGGTTGTAGAGATGACTTCGGAAGGCCCGGCGATGCGGCGCCATAATCGCTCAGATTATACCATCGCGATGATACGGCGCTTACCAGAGAAGCGGCGCGCAAGACGCGAAAACGCGCGTCTATGCGGCTAGCCCGCGGCCGTTGCGCCCATGCTTCCGAACTACTCTAGACGAATGGCGCGGCGCGCCCGTTCCAAGGAATCTTTGAGTGGCGCTCGCCAAGCAGTCCTTATGGATTCTCGCGTCGATGCTGAATCTCAAGCAGGTGTTCGCGGAGCCGCTTAAGGACCTCGCTTTCCCGGCCATCGCGAATCTCGCGCTCGACCTCATCCAGCGCGAAGTGGACGATATCGTGATGGTGAATCTCCTGCCCCGGCAGCAGATCGCTCAGTTGCAGCCAGACTTGGTGCAGCAGGTCGATTTCTTTCGGCGTGAGCCGCGGCGCGTGTGGGCCGAGGTAGAAAATTTGCTCTTGCCCTGAAGGGCTGAAGACTTCGAGCGAAACGTGCGGCCGGGGCTCCGGCATTCGCTCCCAGGCGAGCCCGATCTCGCGCGCCTGTTCGGTAATCGTCGATTTGGAGGAGCTTCCCGCGATCACGGTGCTGGACTGAAGATTGGCGGCGGTTCGCAAGATGCCTTCCCATAGGTCGTTCGCGGCGACTACCGCAAGGCGAACGGGCTTGCCTTCCTTTTCAGCCATGGCCAGCACTTTTGTGAAGAGCATTTGCTCGATGGCGGTGAACAGTTGGTCGGGCGTCAGATCGTATTCGCCGGAGGCGGCGCGGCGCAACATGCGCACGTGAAGCACCACGACCTCGGCTTGGCGCGTCTTCGCACGCTGCAGCGCCGATTCCAGGGGATAAAGCGCGTAGTAGGTGCTTACGGGCACCAGAACGTTACCAGGTTTCACACCGACGTTTGCAAGACTCAAGTCGGATTCTTGCGCCAAGTTGAACTGGTCCAGTTCGACATGGCCCTCCGCGCGACTGCGGCGCGCCCGGTGGATGTGGCGTTCGGAAAGCTCGAACCCGATGAAGAGCACAGCTGAGAAAATGACGCCGGATACGGTGGCCGCCGGCTTCGTAAACAGGTTCACAATGGCGATGGCGAGCAGCACGGCCGTGATCAGTCCCAGGCCGAGGGGGATCTCGATGCCGAAAATGCTGAAGTTTAGCGGCACGCGAAATTCGCGGTCTTGCGGATGCGTGTAACGCAGCACCAGGACGGCGATGCCCTTCAGCGCGAAACTCCAAATCACGCCGAAGGCGTAGAGGTTGGCGAGGAAGCTTACGTCGCCGCGGCTGATGACGATCGTGACGATTTGAAGCAGCACCACCAGGTTGATGATCCGGTGCGATGTGCCAAAGCGCGGGTGCGGCTGGCGAAACCAGTCCGGGAGAACGCCATCCTCCGACACGCGGTTGAGCACGCCGTTGGAACCGACGATGGCCGTGTTTACGGCGCCGGAGAGGATCAGCGTGCCGACCACAACCACGAAGATGTCAAAGAGAAGGCGCGCCAGGAAAGGCCCCGTCAAGTTCATCGCCAGGCCGCCGATCAGATTTTCGAAATAGGCGGGGCGTGTCTTGTCGGGAATGATCATTACGGCGAAGAATGAAACCAGCGAAGTGAAGACGACGCTGTAAATGAAAATGATGAAAGCGGTTTTTTTTAGGTTTCGGAGCTTGGGATGCTCTATTTCGCGATAGACCTGGGCGAGCGTTTCCTCGCCGCTCATCGCCAGCACGGAGTGACCGAGACCCACGAATACGGCGACGAGCGTGATCATCTCCCCGATATGGTGTCCGTAGAGCCAGCCGAGGGAATGCCGGTCGAGGATGATGTTGTGAGGGACGGGAAGGGGTGGTAGGTGGGCGCCGCGTACCCAGAGCGTATAGCCGCACCAGGCTATGAGCGCGACCACCATCACGGTGGTCAGTTGCATGATCCAAAGAGCCTTCTCGCTGGATTCGGGGATGCCCTTGATGTTCTGCCACCAGAAATAGAGGGTCACCAAAATGGCGAAAGTCGCGGCCGTATCGTTCGCGGCCAAATGCACGTTCAGGTGCGTGTAGGCGAAGAGTTCGTTGAGAAGCCCGGCGAGGTATTGGCCGGCGGAAACGCCGCTGATCGGGCCGGTTAAGACGTAGTCGAACATCAGCGCGGACACGGAGAACTTGGCCAGCGCCCCGCCCATGGCTTCTTTCACCACGCGGTATACGCCGCCGCGCACAAACATGCTGCAGCTTTCGACGTAGATCTGGGAAACGGCGTAGGAAAGCAACATCGTGGCGAGAATGAACCAGGGCGCTGTTTTCCCGATGAGCGCTTCGGCTTCGCCGCCGGCGTAGTATGCCGACGAGGCGAGATCGTTCAGGACGATCGCAGCGGCCCGCCAATAGGAAATGAAGGCGAGCATCGCGGTGGTGGCCACAAGGACCTTGGCCACCGGGCGCATCGAACCGCCTACACTTGAACCGTTAGGAGTTGACGCCATAAAGGGGTTTATTTTGCACGCGGGAAACAACTATACGTTGAAAGCGCCGGAGAAGGGAAGCGATTCAACCTACTGTATTTCCTGATTATTCGCATCAGGTTTCTAAATGGCGCAGCGGCGAGTTTTCCAGGCGGACGCTCACTTGCGCCGAGATTATTCCCGTTCGACGCGCGATGCTCTTTCGCACAACTCGCACGGGCAGATGCTTCGGAGGTAGCCAAAGCTGTATATTCCGGTCGCGTGGCTATCGCTGAATTCGATTTGGATCGCGTAATTTCCCACCGCCGCGGCCGAATTGGCCTTCACTTTGGGTTTGAACATGGGAAGCAGGTCGCTTCGGATTCCCTGAGCCTTTTCCCGCTCTTTACGCTCGCGTTCGTCGTTGCAGGTGGCGCAAGGGCAATGGTCGCGCAGGTAAGGGAAATCGTAATGGCTGGCGTGGCTGTCGGACCATACGATATCGACGCCTTCGCCCGTGGTCACGCGCACTTTGATTGACGACGGCTTAATGCGAGGGTCTTGTTGCGTCGGCATGATTCCAGATTTTATCAGACCGTGCAGCATTCGGCTTGCGCAGCCAAACTGAATTTCGCCGGTATTGGAGACAAACACGATCGTGCGGGGCTTGCGCTTGAGATTTCTCAATGGAGGAGGAGAAGCAGGCTGCCGTACGCGGCAATGCCGAAGGCGAACCACGCGACGTAGTCTCCTACGCGGCCGCTTTGGAAGCGCCGCAACTCGAGAACGGTCTTCGACAGGACCGCTCCGATCGGCCGGGCAAAAGCAGTTCGCGGCGATTTCGGAAAAAGGGATGCGGCGGCAGCTCCCAGCGTGGCCAGAGCGACCAGGAGCGGAATCCACCATTCGGATTCGCCGTGGGCCTCGAAGGGGCGATCGTACGGGCGCGGTGCAGCTGTTTGTGCGTTGATTCGAAGCACGGCCGCATCGTAAAGCGGCGCCGACTCAAAGTGTTTGGCTGCGGTTTCGACCGGCCCGCGAAGCGGAACCGCTATCAGCGCGGCGCCAATAATCAGCGCAGCCATGGGAACCCACATGAATGCTGGAACCCTGGAGTGCTGGCCGCTGGTTTCCGCATCGGTATGAAGATGCGGCGCGCCAGCGGAAACCATTGATTTCCCCTGGCGTCCTACACCAAAGAAAACCCTGGCCGTGAAGCGGAGAACGGCGGCAGCTGTGAGCGCCTCAGCGAATATCGTGATGGCGGGAAGCCACGTCAAGTGCTGCTGGCTGCCGATCTCGTCGATTCGCATCTCGCCAAAAAACGTGGCGAACGGAGGAAGGCCCGCGAGCCCCCAGGCGCCCAGCACCATCAAAACACCGATGGGCGCCAACCGTTTGGCGATGCTTCTCTGCAAGTCGTATTCGTCAAGCGAGCCGAAGCGATGCAGCAAGATGCCCGCTCCGATGAAAAGCGCCGCCTTAATCAAGCCATGGCCTGCCAGGTATAGCGCCATGCCGGCGAGCGCACGCGGATTCAACAGCGAGAAAGCGATCAGCATGATCCCCACGTGGCTGATCGTCGAAAAAGCCAGCAAGCGCTTCAAATGCCTCTGGCCGAAACAGTAGAGCGCGCCCACAACAGCCGTAAGCGAGCCCATCAGAAGAAATACGTCGCGAATCGTTTGAGGCGCGGGCTGCGCGCTTTGCGCGAAAACGACCCAGTAAATTCGGCCGATGGCGTAGAGCCCAAGCTCCACCATGACGCCGGAAAATAGAATGCATACGGGAGTTGGAGCGACGGCGTGCGCATCCGCTAGCCAGAAATGAAACGGGAAAGTCGCCGATTTCACCAGAAATCCCGCGGTCACCAGCAGCAGCGCGACCGTGACAAAGCCTTGGCTGAAATGCCCGGCCGCCAGCGTCCTTCCGACCTCCGCGAGATTCAGCGAGCCGGTCGCGCCGTAAAGCAGCGCTACGCCCATCAGAGACAGGAACGCGCCTATCGTATTGACTACCGCGAAATTCAAAGCTCCTTGCAACGATTGGCTCTGCTCGGATTTGTAACCGCAGAGAGCGACGCCGACGGCGGTCATCACTTCCAGCCACACGAACATGTTGAAAAGATCGCCGGTGAGCGCCAGCCCGCACATGGCGGCCAGAAAGACCAGCATCAAAACGTGATAGAGGGCGCCAACCGACTCGAAATAGCTCCAGGAAAACGTGAAAGCGGCGAGTACGAGCAGCGCGGCCAGAGAAGACAGGCCGGCGCCGATGGGATCAATCGCGAAGCATATGCCGATGGGAAAATGCGATTTCGCGAGAGGCTGCCAATTTCCAAACCAGTATACGATCGCGCCGTTCGCTGACTGGAAGGTCAAAGTGATGCTGATAATTACGACCGCGGCGGATGTAGCGATGGAAATGCTATCGACAATGCGGCGGTGGAGATGTTTGCCAATAATCGCGAGCGCCGCGGCAACGGCAAGCGGGACGACAACCGGAAGCGGCGCCAATTGCATCGGATTATCCGCGCATCATGTCAACTTTATCGGGATCGGCGGTTCCGGCGTCGCGGTGCACTTTGATCGTGATGGCCAGCAGAAGCGCGACCACCGTGGCTTCCACAACCACGTCCGTAAGCATCAGCGCCTGCACGATGGGATCCACAGCCGCGCTTCCCGGCTTCAGCCCGTCCGTGAAAATGGGCGCGGGCAATCCGGGACGGTAGCCGATGATGGTGAGCAGGACGTACGTGGATGATTGCACCACCGTGAGCGAAAGGCACAGATTCACGAGGTGCCGGCTTTTCACCACGCCGTACAGTCCGATCAGAAACAGCCAAATCGCGGCGGCATACGCCGCATAACTGAGCGCAGGCTCCATTCAGGTCTCCTCCACCGGACTCAGGTTTTCCTGCAAGAACGCGTAAAGGAGCAGAATGAATCCGGCCGCCACTTCAAGTCCCGTGGAGATGCTGATCAGTGCCATCGTTCCGCCGCTTGTGAGTTCGTGCGCTTTGCCGAGCGGCAGCACGTTCGTCAAAAACGGCTGCCCCCAAACCCACGCCAGCATGCCAATCACCACGAATCCCAAGGCACCCGCGCCTTCCACGATTTCCGTTGCCGGATGGGAGATGACATCGCGAAATACAGTGAAGCCTTCGCCCAGATAGAGGATGAGCGCGGCCGTGGCGAGAATGACTCCGCCCTGGAAACCGCCGCCGGGCGTGAGCTGCCCATGGGTGACGATGTAGATTCCGAAAGTCACCTTGGGCGCGATCATGGCCAGTATCCAGAGCCGGATTGCGTCGCTCGGACCTACATCCCGCCAGGGTTCGAGCGCGTCGCGCAGCACCTTGCCTTTACGGTCCTCGACCATTCGCAGCAACACGAGCGAGCCGAGCACGGAAACGAACAGAATAAACTCCTCGCCCACCGTATCGAAGCCGCGGAAATCGAAATTGACGGCCGAAACAGCGTCGGTGATGTTGCGCTGCGAGAAGGTCTCGGAAATAATCGCGGTGGCGTAGCGGTTTCGAACATCGCGCGGTTGACTGATCGGTTCCGCGGCGAGGGTGAAGAGGCAAACGATGCCCGCGGCGCCGGCAAAGAAAAGCAGCATGCGCCACGAGCGCCTCATTCGCGCTCCTTGCCGGAATCGGATTCTCGCTTCCGCCGCAACATTTGCTCGTCGCGGCGAAGTTTCGCGATGGCCAGCAAAATCATCAGCGGCAAGCCGACGGCGCCGACTACGATCTGTGACAGCGCTACATCGGGCGCCTGAAAAACCATGAACATCAGCGAGAGAATCAAGCCGAAGACGCTCACGATGATCGGCTGGCCCGAAATCTTGCGGCTGAGCGCGACCATCGTGCCGCCGGCAACCACCAATCCGAGAATGGCTATCTGCAAATAAATCATGGCGCGCTCACTGAGGAAGTCCCGTTGGGTTCTTCTTGGTAATCAGCGGAATGCCGTCCTTGGGCTGTGGCTCAAAGTGCCCGTGATCCCGGATGCGAATGGCCCTCGCCGTCGAGTGGCTCAGTATCGAATTCATGACGAAGAGTATCAGCGCGATCAGAGCCGCTTTCAGCCGCGATTGCCACGTGGGATCGTCGATCCAAATCGCGATCACGATCAGTACCGCGCTGAACGACGTGAGCGTGGACGAAAAATGCAGCCGTTCCAGCGCATTGCTGACGATGGCGACGCCCACGGCGCAGCCCACCGCAATTGCCACGGCAATTCCCACCAGCACGGCGGCGATTTCCGGATGGTGCATCAGAGCCACCGCTGAAGGAATCGCGCGAAAACCATTCCCCCGCCGAACGACAGCAGCGCCAGAGTCAGCGGCAAGTCGAAAAACGACGGGCGATGAAATCCCTCGGCCATTAGCAGCAGATCGAGCGTCACGATGCAGCTGGCGAATTCCAACGCGACCAGCTTGTCCGAAACCGGCTTCACCGCGCAGACGTAGAGGCATGGCGGCAGCGCAGCCAGCAGTGCCAGAGCGGCCCATAGCCAGTAGTTCATCGCAACCGTCATTCGCCGTTCTCCAGGCGCGCTCCCAGGCGCAGCATGAACCGCGGAAGGGGTTGCGGAATTACGGTATGGAAGAAAAGGACCTCTTGTTCGCGTGGAATGCCAAACACTAAATTGTTCGGCGCGAAAGTCAAATAGGTTATCGCGATCGCGCGACGGCCACGCGACCAAGCGTCATCCTTACCCACGTCGAACCTTACCGCGACGATGCCGCCCGGAACCTTGCGTCCCAGGAGCCGCCTTGCGATAACGCGCAGCAGGACCCAACTCCCGGTGCAAAGAATTTCGGGAACGTGAATCGCCTGAAGCGCCCATCGCCGGCGAAATCGAAAACTCGCGTCCGTTCGCACAATAAACGACGGTACGAACCACGTTGCGATCGTCGAGGCAACCGCCCCAACGATGATTTCCCGGAAGCCTACGTTGTCCGCGAAAATCAGCCACAGAACGAGTTGCGAAATCCAGATCGCCGCTAGCGTAACGCGCGAAATACGCGGGCTTGATGAGGTGCGGCTCATGGTGGGATTTGCCGATGACGGGCGCTTACTCGCCGGCCTCGTCGGCGGCTACGTCTGGGCGAGGAGCTGTTGTTGAAAGTTCGTTCGAATCGACGCTGACGCTAGAGGCGCATGGCCATCGCTCGGATGCGTTGAGCGCTAGCCACTCACGAGAACGAGAGGACATGGTCGGCCGCAAAGTACAGCAACGCATCGTATGCTTACGGGCGGCCGTGGAAACTCAGGTGTTCTACCGAACCGGCGTTTAGTTATTCCTGCGGCATTTTCCACCGAGCGCCGCCGAGGCGGCTCAGTTTGCGTCCGGCTGGTATGCGCGTCCGAATGGTGGACGCGGCGGCGCGAGTTGATCCTTCGCACAGGCTCCGAGCTGCGCGGCTCCGCCCCACGCATCCAGCAGCTTCTGCGTCGCGCGGTCAATTTCGTCGATCGTTTTCGGGCGATGATCGCCGGAGCCGGGAAACACGAGGTACAGCACGCCCCACCACGTGCCGCCGTGCCGCGCATCCGACGAAATCCCCAAGTTGTTCGCCAGCGCGATGGAGCCCTCTCCGAGCGTCCCGACATCCGCGAAAATCGCATACGAATAGTCGCCAGTCCGCAAATTTAGTACCACGGCCATGTCGCCCAGCCACGTGCCTGATTGCCGCGCCACTTCTCCGGGCAGAACGATGTAAGGAATCTTCGACGCATCCACGAATCGCGTCGGGTCATTCGGCGCTTTGGTCCAATCCGCGAGCGACGTGCACGAAATATAGAAGCCGGGAAACGGATCGTCCGGCCCCTGCACCAAAGCGTCGCCGTTCTTGTCCTGCAGGATGCCTTCCCAGTGGCCGGGTTCGCCCGCATTCGCGAGATCGTCGAGGCCGGTGTTCTCCGGGTTATACGCGTTCGGCGCGCCATCCGCGTCGATGGTCATCCCAGACGTGAAGAAGAACGCATCGCGACCGCGGAATTGCCAGATGGGAAATTCGCGGACGCGGCCGAATCTGTCGTCCTGATAATTGAGGAGAAGATTTCTTGCCGGGCAGCTCGCCGGCGCGTCATTCAGGGCGGCGGAAGTTTGCAGCGAGCCGGAGCCGCGCGGATTTTTCGCCGTCGCGTCGGCGGCTGATGGTGCTTGCACAAGCGCGAATATCAGGAAAGATAGGGCAAACAAGGAAATCAACAGCAGTCGATGGTCGAATCGAGCCATTCAAGTACGCCGTTTCGCAACCGGCTCTTCGCGTATGAAGAGGGAATCGGCAATTAATGATGCGCCTGTTTGCTATCTCAGCGCGCGTTATCGTCGAGCGGGTGTTTCGATTTGCCGCAGCTTGGCTTCGGCGCGGCGCGCTTCGTCCGAGCCGGGAAACCGCTTGACCACGTCGCGCAGATCGCGTTTCGCGCTGAGCTTCATTCCCATCGCAAGCTCCGCCATCGCTTTCTTGTAGAGCGAAGCGCTCAGCTTCAGGCTCTGCGGATATTGCTGGAGCACTGTTTCATACGCGGCTTCCGCGGCCTTGTAATCGCCCTGCGAGTAAGCGATTTCGCCCAGATAGAACTGCGAGTTCGATGCCAGATCGTTCGTGGGGAAGTTCTTGATGTAGTCCGAAAATTCCTGCCGCGAAAGGTCGAAGTTCCCGCTCTGATAATCGCGCAGCGCGTTCCGGTAGAGCGTGTCGGCCGAAATGGGCGCCAACCCCGCGGGTCCAGCCGGATTCGCCGCCGTCGGTCCTGCTGGAGCCGCATTCCCATCGGGAGATGCCGCGCCCGGCGCGCCATTCGGGACAGCGCCCGGAGTCGCGCCGGGAACACCGCCCGGATTCGTCCCGGGGGCCGCGCCTGGAGCCGCTCCGCCCGGGGCTGCGCCGCCGGGTGCGCCTCCGCCCTGCTGCGAAACTTTGGAGTCGATGCTCTGCAGCTCGCTTTGAATGTCGTTTAGCTGCTGCGCGAGTTTTCCCATTCGCGCCTGCACGTCTTGCAGATTGTCCGAGATTCCTTGCTGCTGCTGGGACATCGTGCTGATCGTCGAGTTGGTGTTGGCCTGCATATCCTGCACAACTTTTTGGAGCGCTCCCATTTGATTGTGCAGTTGGTTGCCGGAATCGAGCGACTGTTGCACCAGCGTGCGAAGCGTAGCCGTGTCCGATGCCAGGGCCGTGTTCAAGTCCTGCTGCCCCTGAATCAACTGCGAAACCTGCTGCTGCAGCTGAATGATCTCGCGCGAGACGGCGTCCGCGGGCTGCGGGGCCAGAATCGCTCCGCCGAGCGCGCCGCAAAACATCGCTGCAATGGCGAGCGCGATCCATCGTATTCGCAATGGAATGCCTCCTGACCGAATGTGACTGGGCTAGATGCTCGCGGGCGAGCCGCTCGCGAGCCTTCCGAATCTATTTTCGCACGGCTTTTCGATGCAAGCGCCGCGCTGCCTGGAAAAAACTTGCCGGCGGCAGGTTTGGCCCGCCGCCGGCAAGGTGAATGCGGTTACTCGCCTGACCCGCCGCCTTGCACCAACACCAGATGCGCGCGCCGGTTCTGCGACCAGCAATCTTCCGAGTGCTCGGTGCAGAAAGGCCGTTCTTTGCCCCAGCTCACCGTCGTCATGCGGTCCGCGGAAATTCCCAGCGAGATCAGGAAGTTCTTGGCCGCTTCCGCGCGGCGCTGCCCGAGGCCCAGGTTGTATTCAGTCGATCCACGCTCGTCGCAGTGTCCCTCGATCGAAATCCGCGCATCCGGGTACGACCGGAGAAACTCGGCGTCCTTCGTCAGCGCGTCGCGAGCGTCTTGCTTCAGTTCGGACTTGTCGAAATCAAAGAATGCGTCCTTGACGTTCTGCGCGAAAAGGTCGCTCAGGTTCGGAGCGGCTGCCGGAGCCGCCGCGGCGGCGGGCGCGGAAACGTTTACTTCCGCGGTGGCCGTCGTGCTGCCGCCGGAGCCGGTTGCCGTGATCGTGTAAGTGGTTGACTGGTTCGGCGTCACTGGCGTCGAGCCTTGCGGCGAAACCTTGCCAACGCCGGGCTCGATATCCAGGTCCGTCGCATTCGTGGACGACCACGCGAGCGTGGACGTCTGTCCCGGTTGAATCGATCCAGGCGACGCGTTGAGTGTTACCGTCGGCGCCGCTGCTGGTGCCGGAGCGGGTGCGGGTGTGGTGGCTGCGACCTGCTTTTTGCAGCCGCCAATAACCGCGGCTAAAGCGAACAAGCTGATTGCCAGTACAGGTTTCGATGCACTGCGGAGCTGCATTATCTTTCTCTCTCCTTCGGTCTTCCGTGAGGGCTTTACGGAAATCCGAAAATGAATTTTCAAATCGAAAATGTCGAACCCTACCCAAATGCCTGACAACTACGAAAACACACCCTGCGACTTCCCCTATCTCTACTTCTTCCCCAGCACTCGCCAACTACGAGCGAGGAACTCTTTGAGCCACTGCTGCTCCCATACAGTATTGGGAGCGCCCCTAATCCTTTGGCGACCAATTCGGCGATTCATTCTCGCCATGAAACGTCAATTGCCGCGGCTGGCTGCCGTCCGCCAGCATCGTCCACACTTCGTTGGTCCCGGTGCGCGTCGATTCGAATGCCAAATGCCGGCCGTCCGGAGCCCAACTGGGCCGCTCGTTCCGTCCTTCATCCTTGGTCAGTTCCACCAATTGATGAGTGGAAATGTCCATGACGTAAATATCGTAGTTTCCGGTCGGTCTGCGCCAACTAAATGCGAGCAATTGTCCATTCGGTGACCACGCCGGATCGACCACGTAGCCCATGTCCGGCAGGTCGATTTTCTGCGTGTTCGACCCGTCCGCATTCGCCATGTATAAAACCGGGTCGCCCACCCGGTCGCTTACGAACACGATCTGCTGCCCGGTCTTCGGATTGAATACCGGCGAAGTGTTTACTCCCGCCGCGAATGTGATCTGTTGCATGTGCGTGCCATCCGCGTTCGCTACGTAAATTTCCGTGCCTCCGTGGCGGCTGGACATAAACGCGATCTGCTGTCCGTTCGGCGACCACGCCGGCGTCGTGTTCGTTCCCGGAAAGTGAGGAAACGCGATCATGCGATTCGATACCGTCGAGTAAATGCATATCTGCGCCGAAGGCGCGCCGCGGTAGGGGACGTAGCAGGTGAAGGCGATGCGCGTACCGTCCGGTGACCATCGCGGCGTCAGCGAAATCGTGCGGAGGTGCGTCAACTGGTGCTGGTTCGCGCCATCGTAATCCATTTCCCAGATTTCTTTGTCTCCGTTGCGCGCGCTTACGTAAACGATCTTGGTCTGCGCGATCCCCGGCTGGCCGCCGCTGATCGTGGAAATAATGTCGTCGGCGAATTCGTGCGCTAGCGTCCTCGCGCCTTCATTCGTTACGGCTTCGTTGTAGATCTTCTGCAGCGCTGTGGAAGCTGTTTGGCTGTGAACGTCCGAAAGATATCCGGCAAGCGATAGCGACGTCCCGTTCACGCTTAGATTGCCGTACGCCACCATGTACGCGTTGCAGGGCTGCGCCGACCACTGCTGCGCGTTCAATTCGCTCGGCTGGCTCGGCGCGGACAGCGGATAAAAACTCTCGCTCACCATGTCTAGAATTCCCGAATACTGCAAGTCCGCCCACAGCACGTCGTGAAACGTCTTCTGGAGCGGCTGCGCCGCCGCTGATCGCACCGCCGTTTCCGGCACCGCCAGCCGCACCTTTGTAACTCCTAGCCCCGTGCCCGTGCTGAACCAGTCTTGCGCTGAAGCGCACTGCGCCATCCCGAGCGCAATTCCTGCCGCCACTGCAAACGCTACCGCCCACACTGCCAGTCTTCGTCTCATTTAGAAGAACCTTCTAAGCAAAAATATGTGCATCAGATCGCTCATCGGTGAAAATCAAACCAGAACTCGACGTTAACGTACGAACCCGAATATCCCGGCGGCAATGCTTGCACCGGGCTCGAAGTCTGAACCGCGCGGTACGCGGAAAGATCGACCGACTGGACGTTGCTCGACCGCTGAATCTGAATGTTCGTGATTCGGCCGTCGCGCAAAATCGTGAACGTGATTACCACTCGCGGCGCGTACCCCACGCTCGGATCGACCGCGGACTGCAGCCAATTGCTGCTCACGCGCCGCTGCACCGCCTGTACGTACCATGCGAATCGCGACGCGAAATCGCCGCCCTGCGCTCCGCCAAAGCTCATCCCCGCTGCCGTCGCTCCTTGATTGCCCATCGCGAACGAGGTCGTCGGCACAGTCGGTGCTCCGCCTGCCCCGTAAGGAACCGCATTCGGCGGCGGTGGAACCTTGTTCTCTAGCACCTTTGAAGGACGCGTCACGTACCTCGGCGGAGGAGCCATCTCGCTCGCTTCTTCCTTCGGCTTCTTGAGTTTGGGGACTTTGTTATGCAGGAACTTCGGGATGGGGACCGCGTCTTTCGCCAGGTCCGGTGGCTTAGGCACAGCCTTGTACAGGCCCTTGGTGTTGTCCACCACGCGATTTGGCGTCACAACATCCGGCCGCGGCAGCGGTATTGCCGGTACCTTTCCGACCAATCCGACCGTTACCGATCCTCCGGGTCCGCCCCAGTTCTGTCCCGGACGCGAGAGGTATGCCGAAACCACGAAAAGCGCCCCCAACACGCAATGTAGAACGACAGAATATTTTATGAACGGCTTAACCGTATCGCTTCGCCGTACTGCCGCAACGGAAGCCATCTCATTCCGACGACGAGCGCTCGCTCAAAGGCTGTGTGACCACGCTGATGTTTTGGATTCCGGCTTGCCTCAAGGCATCGACCACCGTGGCCCAGCTCCCGAACGGCACCGCCTGATCGCAGCGTATGTAAACCGATTGCGTCTTCGGATCGTGTGACTGCGCAACGATTTGCTGCCCCAATTGATGAATGTTCACCGGCTTGTCGTTCAGATATACGCGCTGCCCGCGGTCGATGGTCACCACCATCCGCACCTGCGTCAGTTCGTTCACCGTCTTCGTTTTCGGCACGTCCACGTCGATTCCCGATTGCAGCACCGGCGCGGTGATCATAAAGATGATCAGCAACACCAATACCACGTCGATGAACGGCACCATGTTGATTTCCGAAAGCGAGGTGCCATTTTCGCGTTGCGTTTGCGGCATCGGAAGTTCCTAGGACGTGTACAGCGTCTCAATCTTCGCCACGAACTCGGAGGCGAAATCGTTCATCCGCGTGGATACGTTGCGGATGCCGTGGAGGAAATGGTTGTAGGCGATGTACGCGGGTATCGCGGCGAAAAGTCCCGCCGCCGTCGTAATCAACGCCTCGGCAATTCCCGGTCCAACCGCGCGCAGGCTGGCCGTGCCGGCCTCGCCCAATCCGGCGAACGCGTCCATCACGCCCCATACAGTGCCGAATAGGCCGATGTACGGCGAAACGGAGGC
>JASHPG010000150.1 GCA_030038275.1 Candidatus Acidiferrales bacterium
GTGGAATCCGTCGGTTCCGCGGGATTATTTGGGTTGGATGGATTCGTGCCGCCATTGTGGGCTGTTGCTCCGCAACCAATAGACATGCACCCCAGCGCAAAAATACACGCGAGTATCGCGAGGCGGTCCTTCATCTACAACTCTCCTAAATGTTTGTGTCTGCTCTATATCCGGCGGAGTGAACTGCTGGCGTTCTAATTCGGGGAGCGGAAGAGCGGTGGAAGTGAATACGTTTGGGCCCCGCGGACCTAGGATTATTACCGCGTTTTTAGCCCGGAAAACACCCTGCTCCGAGGTACAGGTGAAGTGCAGCAGGAAGGTACAGGGGTGTTTACCTGAATCGCGAGGCGCGAAAGCAAACGCGGGCGGCGCCTGCTTCGCCTACGATGACGCGTTTCGCGACGCTCAGGAACCAATAGACGTCAAGAGCCCGAGCGTTATAACCTCGCGTGCTCATTCGAAGAGCGCGGGAGTTCGCGGAACCGGGCGCTGCCTGCGAACCGGTGCGGGCGAACTTCCCATTAAGGAACCACAATACGTGTCCTTACCGTCTCGCATTTCGTCCGTGGTTTTCTTGGTTGTGTTCGCCGGGCTTGGGCTCGCTTATGCGTGGGGAAGCGGCAACTCGTCGGAAGAGTTATCGCTAGCTGCGAGGCACCCGGCGGCAATCGACGCGGCGCGTTTATCAACAGCAGCTAAGGACGATGCTGCCGGCTGGCCCACCAACGGCCGCACCTATAGCGAGCAGCGCTTCAGCCCGTTAACACAGATCACAGACAAGAACGTCGGTCGGCTGAAGCCCGCTTGGCAGTTCGTTCTGAACAGCTCACGAGGGCAAGAAGGGACGCCGCTTGTTGTTGACGGGGTGATGTACGTCTCGACGGCTTGGAGCGAAGTCTATGCGCTCGACGCGCGCACCGGAAAGAAGCTCTGGTATTTCGATCCCAAAGTTCCTCGAGATTGGAGTCTGAACAGTTGCTGTGGCCCAATTAATCGTGGCCTCGCCGTCTGGAAAGGAAAAATCTACGACGCAACGCTCAACGGCCATCTGATCGCGCTCGACGCCGGAACGGGCAAACCCGTTTGGGATACCTTCACCTTTCCCTCCGATGTGGAATACACCTCCGCGGGCACGCCCATCGCGCAATACACCATGGCTGGAGCGCCACGCGTCGTGAAAGACTTGGTAATCGTTGGCACAGGCGGCGGCGACCAAGGCGTGCGCGGATACGTCTCGGCGTACAACGCCGAAACCGGAAAACTCGTCTGGCGCTTTTATACCGTCCCTGGCGACCCTTCGAAGCCCGTCGAAAACCCTGCACTCAAAATCGCCAAAAAGACTTGGGGTGGCGACGCTGGCGGCGGTGGCGCTGTCTGGGACGGAATTTCTTACGACCCCAAGCTCGACCTCTTGTATTTCGGCACCGGAAACCCGGCCACGGGCGCGCACCACTTGCATGACGACCGCTTGTTCGCCGACTGCATCATCGCCATCCGGCCGGAGACCGGCCAATACGTTTGGCACTACCAGGAAGTGCCTGACGACATCTGGGACTACGACTCCACGTCGCAACTGATCCTTGCCGATCTCAAGATCGCTGGCCAGACGCGCAAGGTGATAATTCACGCACCGAAGGATGGATTCGTCTATGTCCTGGACCGCGCGACCGGAAAGCTAATTTCCGCAAAACCTCTCTTCCCGAAAGTGGATTGGGCAACGAGCATTGATCTGGCCACCGGCCACCCCGTCGAAAACCCCGCGGCGCGCCGTGGAACCGAAGACGGCAAGCCATTCATCGTAATGCCGGGGCCATTGGGCGGACACAGTTGGCAGGCTATGTCTTACAGCCCGTTGACGGGCCTGGTCTATATCCCAGTGATGGAAATGCCTAACATCTTTGTTGTCGAGCCTATCGCGGAGAAGGAGGTCGCCCAGAAATCGACGCCGGGTGAGCCGGAGTGGAAGTATCAGGATCAAGTGATCGCAAAAGTGAAGTCCTATTACAGCGCGCACCTTGCCGCCTGGGATCCTGTCGCGCAACGCGAAGTGTGGCGGGCGAATTTGAAGGGCCTCTGGCACGGAGGCACGCTCGTCACCGCCGGCAACCTGGTTTTCCAGGGAACGTCAACCGGCAATTTTTCGGCATATCAAGCGGGTACTGGAAAAAAGCTCTGGTCGATTCCGGTTGAAACCGCAATCATAGCTCCGCCGATCAGCTACGAAGTCGGCGGAGAGCAGTACGTGGCTGTGACGGTCGGCTGGGGCGGTTCTCTGGGGCTTCTGAAAGGACCGATCGGCATGCAGAACCACGTGCTGAGCAATCTTCCCCGCGTGATTGCGTTCAAATTGAATGGCGGCTATACGCTGCCCCGGGTCCCAGCACCCACGACGCGGACTCTTAACCCTCCGCCTGACACGGCAACCGCCTTGCAGATCGCGTACGGCAGAACTCAATATGGACGCTGCCTGCGTTGCCACGGTTTTTGGGGCATCAGCGCGGGAGACGTGCCCGATTTGCGCTACTCCCCGATGGTTTACGATCGCGCGCTGTTGCAACAGGTTGTTAAGGGCGGCTTGCTGCGATCCGGCGGCATGCCCATGTTCGGCAAAGAACTGTCCGGCCAGCAGCTTGATGCCATTCGCGCCTACCTCATCCATCAGGCAAATTTGCAGGTGGCTAAAAACAAGGCCGAACATCACTGAGCGGCAAGCTCTCGCAAATGCGTTTCTGAAATGCCGCGCGGCAGCTTCGTCTCACCGCTTGTACACGATCCGTCCATGCAGCACGTGAAGAATGCCGCCAATGGTGCCTCCGATGCCCGATCCCATAACTCCTGCGATCACGGCGCTGAATCCACGTGAGGCAGGGTTGTTGATTGCGGCCGCTGTTGCTGCCGCTCCGCCTACAATTGCGCCCAGCGCGGCGCGGTTCGCGTTATCGCTGCGCTCCATCCGCACCTCGCGCACTTTCGCTCGGCGAAACCGTAGCCGGTCAGGAATCGTTCGGGTCGGCCCGCGTTTAATAGGCGAACAAATGAGTTCGTCACCAGTCGCGCGAACGAACAGGCAGAGCGTCCGAAATGGAAACGCCGTCTTCACGGAGATATAGTCGCCGGCGTGGAGCCGCTTTACCGCGTCCCAACTGCCGGATCTCCGGCTTGCAGCGGCGCTGCTGGCCAAGAGGAGAAACACCTGAGCGAACGTGACGAGCTTGAGGCATCGCATGCCCGCGATGGTACTTAGCGGGGATGACGGCGTACGGGGCAACGTGCCACTTTCTGAAGTGTCACACTCGGCGGGACTTGCGGCCTCTATGGCGCGGCGCCGCGTGAACCGCGACAAATTTATCGTAGTGCTGCAATTCCTGTCGTGAGGCGTCCGACAGCAGGTTGAAAATCACGGCGCGCGCATTCTTGGGCAGTTGCGCGGCCGTTAGCGCGTCGCAGACCGTTGCAGCGCCCGCTTTCGACCGCTCGCGCCAGCCCGCCTTTCTAGCATCGCAGAGGATCAGGCAATCAGGAGGAAATCCGGCGGCGATAAGCATGGTTTGCCCGCGCTTCAGGAACTCAGACCATCGGGAGGCGATGGCCACCAGAGCGTCGGCGGGCGCGGGAAGCCAATGTGACAGAGAAGCATTGGCGGACTGAATTTGCAGGACCAGCAGAGCGGAGCCTGGCGGCAATTTGCTGCGGACGATTTCCGCTCGCGAGGGTAGTGCTACGGGAATGGCGTCCGCGAGCGCTTGACGCAGACTCCGGTCGCTTAAAGAGCGGCTTTCGACTGGAGATTTCAGCAACTGCTCCATCTCGCGATGTACGATGCGGCGCAGTTCGCGATCCGGCTCGATCAACAAAAAGCGGCGGGGCGCCGGCATTGCTAGCCAGTGCCGAAGGCGCGAACCGATCGCCGCTCGCGGCAATCCCTGCCGCTGCGCGGACTGAAAAATCTCGGCTATGGCTTGATCTAGCGCTGCTCGTGCCGACCGCGGAACCGCGGGCGCCGCCTCACGCACGTACACTCCGCTCCCTCTGCGAAACGCAAGCCAGCCCTCGCGTTCCAGCTGCCTGTATCCAGCACTGACGGTGTTCGGATGAATGCGAAAACGGCGCGCGACCTCGCGCGTGCTAGGCAACCGCTGTCCAGGCCGCAGATCATTGCATACGATTGCCAGGATCACCTGCGTGACCAACTGCTCGCGCAGGGTCACGCCGCTCGCCCGCGCGAACCAGAGATGCATGTGGCGCATTGTAGGCTAAGCGCTTCATCCCGCACACGCGAATCAACGCAACGCTATCGTCGGTCTCGATTTCGGGTTAGGGATATCTTCTATGTCTGAGCGAATTTAGATTGAAATGACGCGGTGCTATGATGCGCACCTCGCCACGAGAGCGTGGCGCGCCAAAGGTGTTTTACCAGTGACGCGAAAATTCCGAGCGGAAAATGTAGGCAGCTTGCTGCGGCCTGCGGAACTACTGCAAGCACGTGCCGCGCACGCGCAGGGTAAGCTCGCGCTCGACGAGCTGCGCGCGATTGAGGATCGCGCGATCCTTGAGGCGTTCGAGGGCCAGCGGCGGTGCGGCATTGAGGTCTTTACCGATGGCGAACTGCGGCGCGGATCGTGGCTGACGGATATGGCCGAGGCTGTCGAAGGATTCGTCGCCGACAAGGTGGTGATGAACTGGAAAGGCCCAGGCGGCGGAGCGGAGGGCAGCACTGCGCAAGTGGTTGGGGCAAAGCTCAGGAAAATGCGCAAGCTGACCGCGCACGAACTCCCGCTGATGAAAAAATCCGCGCCTGGGCCGTTCAAAATCACGCTGCCAGCGCCATCGAATTTTATGGTGGCGAGCTACAAGCCTGGCGTCACCGACCGCTTCTATCCCACGCATGCGGACTTGCTCGCCGAAATCGTCGCAATCGTACGCGACGACGTGCAGTGGCTGGCGCAGCAAGGGGCGACGTACATTCAACTCGATGCGCCGTACTACTCGCATTATCTCGATCCAGCGCAGCGTGAACGCATGCGCGCCGCCGGCATTGATCCGGATGAAGAATTCAGCGCCGCCGTGGCGGGAGACGGCGCTGCGCTCGAAGGCGTGTCGCGCGACAAAGTGACTCTGGCGGTGCACGTCTGCCGTGGGAATAGCCGTAGCCGCTGGTACACCGAAGGCGGTTACGACGCGATCGCCGAAAAGCTTTTCGGCGAACTCGATGTTGATAAGCTCCTGCTGGAATACGATAGCGACCGCGCCGGAGGGTTCGAGCCGCTGCGTTTTGCGCCTCGTGGAAAAATGATTGTGCTCGGTTTGGTGACTACAAAGCAGCCGGCCCTCGAATCGCAGGACGCGCTGCGCAGACGCATTGACGAAGCGGGGCGCTTTGTCCCGCTGGAGAATTTGGCGCTCAGCACGCAATGCGGGTTCGCATCCGTTGCTGCAGGAAACCTCTTGTCGATGGACGATCAGTGGCGCAAACTCGCGCTCGTCGCGGAGACGGCGCGCAAGGTGTGGGGATAGAGGCAGAGGAATCGGCTGCCAATTATTAAGAGGGAAAAAGCAGACTCCCCGGCCGATCGGTCGTTTGAAACGACACGCTATGAAGCTAAGTGCGAATTCCTAGGAGGGCGCAATGAGACGAGGCGCCAGGAACGCCATCGCATCGACTGCGGTGCTTGCGATTTTGATTTTTGCGGCGATTGGTTCAGTGTCGCGCTCGCGTGCGGCCGAGCATCACGCGCCAGCTCCGCCGAAGACCGTTCGTCTCTACGTGTTCGATTGCGGCGTGATCAAAGGGCTCGATCCTGCTTACTTCCACCTGACGAAAGACCAGGTGCAGACGACGGAGTTGGCAGTGCCGTGTTACTTGATCGTCGATCCAAAGGGCACGCTGATGTGGGACGTCGGCGTGATTCCCGACAACGCATTTAAGGGTGACGGCAAACCGGTGACGCAGGGTATCTCGACCGCCACGCGCACCCTGAAATCTCAACTCGCGCAGATCGGCTACGAGCCGTCGGACATTACGTACCTGGCGATGTCGCACTACCACTCGGACCACACCGCCAATGCCAACGAATTCGCCGCGTCCACGTGGCTGGTGCGCAAAGTGGAGTGGGACGCGATGTTCGCGCCCAAGCCGACTGGGATCATCGATCCCTCCACGTATTCGAAGCTCAGAAACAGCAAGACGGTTTTCATCGACAAGGACGAATACGATGTTTTCGGCGACGGAAAAGTGATTATCAAATTCGCGCCCGGGCACACGCCCGGGCATCAAGTCTTGATCCTGAAATTAGCGCACACCGGGACGGTGATTCTTGCCGGAGACCTCTATCATTTTCCGCAGGAGCGCTTCACGGACAAGGTGCCGACGTTCGACTATAACAAGCAGGAGTCGCTCGCCAGCCGAGCGATGATCGAGGCGTACATCAAGAAGACTGGCGCGCAGTTGTGGATCGAGCACGATTACATTGCTAACTCCAAGCTGAAGAAGTCGCCCCGCTACTACGACTAGGCCAGTGATTAGTGGGCGGCGATCGGGATGCGCGCCGAAGGTTTCTGCCGAGGTACGAACGAGGCGAAGATGCGACGAAGGTAAACCTGCAACAAAGTCACCCTCATGGAGGGCGACATTCGGCCCTTCCAACGGCTTTTGATGGACAGGATTCAGGTGATTTTTGGACGCTGAAGGCTGCTTTTAAACGGCCAGTTTTGCCGCGCTGCGCAGAGCTGAAGCAGCGGGGGCTTCGGAGAACACCTTGCGCGCGGTATCCACGAAGGCCAGGACAGTGGCTGAGCGCTCGTTCTTGCGCCAGGCAATGCAGACTTCGATTTTAGCGTCGGGATCGTCGATAGGCACGGCTGCGGCGACGTTGCCGTTGTCCGCGCGGGTGGTGATCTCGTCGCCAACGATGAAGATTCCCTTGTTAGCCGCCAACAGCACCTTGTGAACCTCGCCATGGGAGCCGGAATCAGCCGTGAGCGGACTGATTTTCGGGGCGATGCCCGCCTTAGCGTACAGCGCGAGGGTGAGATCCTGCAGGCCGCTGCCGACGTTGCGGTCCGGAAGAAATAGCGTTTCGTCGGCCAGATCCTTGATACGCAAAGACTTACGCTTTGCGAGTGGATTGGCCTTGCCCATGAGCGCGACGAGCCGCTCTTCGTAGAGAGTTTCCGACGCTAGCACCGGATCGACGCGCGGGCGCATGAATCCGGCGTCGATTTGTCCCTCGCGGAGCGCCGCATTCTGCATGGTCGAAAAGATTCCTCGGCATTGCACTTCGACGGTGGGATGCTGACGCGCGTGTTCCATCACCACGCTGCCGACAGTGTCGCCTAGATGGAGCCCTACGCCGACGCGCACCACGCCGATCTCTCCCGCTTTGGCGAGGCGCAGTTGCTCGGAGACATTTTCCGTGTGGTCGAGCAGCGATTTCGCTTCGCTCAAAAACATGCGGCCAGCGTCGCTCAGCGTCACTCGTCGGCGGTCGCGCAGCAGCAGCCGGACCCCGAATTCGTCTTCCAATTGCCGAATTTGCCTGCTGAGCGGCGAAATGGAGACGTGCAGTTCCTTGGCCGCCTTGGAATAGCTAAGGTGTTCCGCTACGGCAACGAAATAGCGCAGTTGACGCAATTCCATATCTACGTGTCCCAGCCTCACCCTCTGCCGCCGCATGGATGGGCCATGCGGAAGGCTTGTGCTTATTTCGTAACAGAATCGCTCAAAATAAGCAATGGACATATTTTGGAAAATCTTGTTTATTGTCGGCTGCCGAGGGTGTGGTGTCGGATCGGTTTTGGGGTCAGGTGGGAGTTTTGGGCCAGCGTCGAGTCCTCTTCAGGCGGAGTTCTTCAGCAGCAGCTCCGTTTAACCCCACGGCCCGCGTACGCAAAGAAATCGTCGACAGTTTCCGTGGTCCGCAGAGCGGACCTTCGGTCAAGGGGGAATAAGATGAAGTTGATTCGTTTGCTTTTGGTGTTGTTTGCCGCCGCGCTGTTTGCGGTAGGCCTGCCGCGCCTGATGGCGCAAACGCCGAGCACGGGCGCCCTGACGGGAACGGTTACCGATCAGTCAGGAGCGGTTATCGCGGGTGCCACCGTGACGCTGACGAACACGGGCACGGGTCAAGCGCGAACGACGACAACGGATGCGAATGGATCTTACAAGTTTGGGCTGCTGGACCCCGGCAACTATTCAGTGGCTTTCTCAGCCACTGGATTTAATAAGGCGACGGTTCCGTCAGTTACGGTGAACGTTACGGAAACCGCAGTGTTGAACCGGAAGCTAGAGGTCGGCGCACAAACGCAGAGCGTGACGGTGCAGGCAACAGCCGAAGCGATTCAGACGCAGAATGCCGCAAACGGAGGCGTCGTTTCTGGACATGAGATCACGTCGCTTCCGCTCGTATCGCGCAATTATACGCAGGTGATTAGCCTTTCACCCGGTGTGGTGGCAAACGTATCGAATGCCACCGCCGTAGGCAACGGCACGCAAGACGTGAGCGCCAACGGATCGCTTGCCAACGAGAACAACTACTCCATCGACGGTATCTCGGTGGTGAACTCGGTGAGCGGCAACGGCGAGCAAGAAGGCAGCTTCCCAGGCATTCCAATCCCCAATCCCGACACGATCGAGGAATTCAAAGTTCAGACTTCGCAGTACGATGCCAGCGCCGGACGCAATCCGGGGGCGAACGTGAACGTGGTCACGAAAACGGGTACAAACCAGCTTCACGGCGACGTGTGGGAATTCAACCGGAATAACTTCTTTAACGCCAACGACTTTTACTACAAGAATTCTGAACTTTCGACGGGCGGATCGGGCGTGAACGCGCCGCCGGCGCTGAAGCAAAACACGTTCGGGTTTACGCTCGGCGGCCCGATTATCCACGACAAACTTTTCTTCTTCGGTTCCTACCAGGGCTTTCGCCAGGTGAACGGTTTTGGTACCACGGGTTTCGCGTCAGGATACGAGCCGAACGTCGAGCTGGAGCCGTGGAACGACTATGCGGATTTCAAAAGCGGTGTGTGTAGTGATCTGCGCTGCACGAACAACGTGCCCGCTTATAAGGCGTACCTCGGCAACGTTTTCGCCGGGCAGGCCGGATTCGCTTCTCTTTTTGGGGGCACAGGCGTAACGATTGCGCCTTGCGCAGTGGGCGATGCGACGTGCAACAGCACGGGCATCACCAACACTGCCGTAGGATTGCTGCAGTCCAAGGGGGCTGTTAAGGGCGGCTACAACAACGGCTTCTATTTCCCGAGCGCGCCGGAAGCGTGCGGCTTGGCACCATGTTTGCAGGCCATTTCGATCCCGATCTACGCCCGAGAAGATCAGTTCATGTACAACACGCAGTACAACCTCGATGGCAAAAACACTCTATACGAGCGCTTCTTCTATCAGAAAGATCCGGAATTTGAACCGTTCAATTGCTTCATTTTGGCCGGCAACTGCAACCCTGGCGCGCCGATTAACGCCTACTACGGAAATTATCTTGGGTCGCTGGAGTGGCAATGGCTTCCGACCTCCAACATAGTGAATCAGGCGAGGTTTGGGTTTCGGCGAGACATCGAAAATAACACCGATCCCAACGCATCTCTAAATACGTGCAGCCTTCCGAATGGCGCCTCGATTACCCCGATCGTAAACAACGGCGCACCGTGCGGCTCGATTGCGACGCCCGCTCTGGCTCAGAAATTCACCGAAATGGAGGAGCCTCCGATGCTCGATATTCTCGGCATCCCCTCCGGGACAGCATGTTTTCCGACACCTCCGGCGGTATCGCCGTGCGTGCCGTGGAGTCAAGGCGGCAATTTCTCGATGATTTCGAGCAACTTCGTCGATACGCTTGACTTCATGGATACGCTTTCGTGGACGCACGGAAGCCACACCGTTCAAGTAGGATTTGACGCAACTCGCGTCGAGTACAACAACACGATTCCTGCATCCGGCCGCGGCGAATTGCTGATGGATAGCACTGCGGACTTCTTGACCAGCAGCGCGGGGCCGGCAATCGACGGCACGACGGCAACTGCCACGGGCGGAATATCCCTTGGGTTCGGGCTAAAGGGGCCGTTGACCCACTACAATCGCTATAATGATTTTTCTGTTTACGGCGAGGATACCTGGAAGGCAACCCCAAAGCTTACAGTGAACATTGGTCTTCGTTGGGAGTATCAAGGATTTCCGGACGACATCAGTGGTGAATTCTCAAACGTGTGGCCCAGCCAAGCTGCAACGATCAACACGGGGTCGGCCTTTCAGGGCCTCGGCGCGACCGGAACACTGGCGGGTTTCGTGGTTCCGTCGAACTTCGCTACGAAAACCTTCGGGCTGACATCGCCGAGCGGGCCATTCTGGGGATCGGCATCCGGAGTATTGGTCAACGGCAATAAAACGCTCTTGCCCGGAAGTCCCTTGAACGAGTTTGCACCGCGCTTGGGAGTCGCATGGCAGCCGTTTGGCTCGAGATTTGTGGTGCGTGCCGGTTATGGCTGGTTTTACGACACGCTCTATACAAACCTCATGATCGATAACCAACTGAATCTGCCCCCTTATTCGGGGTCGGCTTCTGGTCCTTCCCCGGCGAACGAGACAAATGTGTTGCACGATCCGTGGGCGGCAGGCGCGGGTCCGCTCGTGTGGACTCCGCGATATATGTACACGGGGGCTACCGATGTCAGGACCGGTGCGATCTGTCCGGCTGGAATTTGTTCCTCCGGATTTACCTACACGCTGGATGATCCCGACATGTCTGATCGGGCGCCGCTGACCCAGGAGTACAGCCTCGACCTGCAATACGAGTTTGCCAACGGCTGGGTGGCGGATATTGGCTACGTTGGCAGCCATAGCACCCACCTCTACGACTGGTCGCGAGACATCAACGTGGCCCGCTTAGTCGCTGGAGCGCCAAACGAGCCAACAGCTGCCGCTGGGCCTCAAAACGCGGAGATGGTTGCCGCATCCTTGCCATACAACGATCCGGGGAATACAAGCCCAATTACGACAAATACGATCGGTACTTTCACGAGCAACGCCAACGAACGTGTCAGTTACCTCGGATTCGCTCCGGGTGGTGCGGTTGCCACGGAGACGTTAGGCGATGCGTTGTACGATAGCTTGCAGGCGCAGGTGAAGCACAATTTTGCAAACGGCTTCACCCTGCAAGTGGCCTACACGTGGAGTAAGGAACTCACCAATGTCGACTCAAACGAGGCGGGTACCGGTATTACGCCACTTGGCCAGGTTCTCTTCTCTGGAGCCAACAACAACGATCCCTTGGACCTGACGCAACAGTACGGTCTAGCTTCATTCAACCGTCCGCAGCGCGTGGTGATCAGCTACGTGTATAACTTCCCCTATAACCGGCAGCATGGCGTGGAAGGCAAGCTGCTGAGTGGATGGAACATTTCGGGCGTGACGACGATTCAGGACGGTTTGCCGTTCTGGATTACGGATGCCAACGGAGGGACCATCTACGGCGCGGGGACATCCAGAGCCGCTCTTGTGGAGCCCATCGATTGCAGCTCGGTCCGGATGAGTTGCAAATCGGGAATTCCAGAAGCTACATCGGGGAGCACCACACAGCGCGCATATCCGGTGACCGGCCACTGGGTTAATGCTGCGGCGTACCAGTCCCTGAGCGTCACCAGCGCCACTCCGCTTCAGGCCAACTCCGCGTACTGCATTGGCGGTGTGTTCAACCCAACTGGCAGTTCGAGCGCCGCGTGCGGCAGCGCAGGGGCGACATATGTGAACGCAGGGACTGGCTACGGCAACGAAAGCATTGGAGCGATCATGGGGCCGGGCCAATTCAACTTTGACATGGCGCTCGACAAAACGACGAAGGTGACGGAACGCACGTCGCTGGAGTTCCGCGTCGAGGAGTACAACCTGTTCAACCACCCGCAATTTAACGAGCCGATCAACACGGCGATCAGCACCACGGCGCTGTTCGGGCAGATTACTTCGACCGCCGTAGCGCCGCGCGTGATGCAGTTTGGATTGAAGTTCCTGTTCTAGTTAGCTTGGATGGCGCCGGGGCTTAGTGGCCCCGGCGCGCTACTTTCCAGAGGGACAGCGCGTTGAGCGTTCCTAAGGGGTCGTACCGGGAGCACCTGCCGGGCGCATGAGGAAGGGAGCGCGCTGGAAGGTTTCTCGCCGGGATTTGCAAAGCTGGTCTAATCGGCCTTCTTCCTGCCAGTTTTTCTTCTGTTGCCATTTCCGAAGTACAGTGTTGCCAAATTAGCAATTGACTTTGCATACGTTTTGCGATTTATTGTGCGCCGATGGTGGGTATCTGGGGATCTTAGCGGGCCGGAAGCCCGCAAATCTTGAGTTTAGTTACAGAAAAATTTGGCCGGTTTTGAGGCAGTGGCGCGGGTGTGAGTGTGCGCGTCAACGCGCCTTTCGCAAACTGACAGGACGAATCTCGGAGGGACGATATGAAGTCCATTCGTTTGCTTTTGGTATTGGTTTTAGCGGTGGGACTGTTTGCGATTGGCGCGCCGCAATTGATGGCGCAGACGCAGGCCACGGGCGCCCTGACGGGCACCATCATGGACCCTTCCGGTGGAGTGATCGCCGGGGCTAAGGTGACGGTGACGAACCTCGCCACCGGCCAGACCCGCACGGTAAACACCGATTCAAAGGGGTCGTATCAAGTCTCCTTGCTGCCTCCGGGAAACTATTCCGTCCACATCGAAGCGCAAGGGTTCAAATCGGTTGATGTTCCCTCCATCACGATCAACGTCACCGAGACGCCTGCATTAAATCGCACGCTGGAAGTAGGCACGGCGACGCAACAAGTGACGGTCGAGGCAAACACAGAGGTGCTTCAGACCGAGAACGCCACGAATGGTACGACTGTCAGTACCCAGGAGATCAATAGCTTGCCGTTGGTCACCCGCAACTATACGCAGATTCTAGACCTTTCGCCCGGTGTCGGGGGGAACGTCACCAACGCGACGGCTATTGGCAATGGTACCCAGGACGTGAACGCGGCCGGGCAGTCAGGCCTTTCCAACAGCTATTCGATGGACGGCGCTAACATCACGCAGTACACGAGCGGCGGGGCTGCACAGATCGGCAGTATGCCGGGCATTCCGATTCCAAACCCGGACACGATTCAAGAGTTCAAAGTGCAGACATCGCAATACGACGCGGGGTACGGGCGTAACTCCGGGGCCAACGTAGACGTGATTACTAAGACCGGTTCGAACAGCTTCCACGGCGATGTTTGGGAGTTCAATCGCAATAACGTCTTTAACGCCAACGATTTCTTTTACAAGAATTCGGAGCTGGCGCTCGGCGAGGCGAATACGCCGCAGACCTTGAAGGAGAATCAGTACGGGTTCACGCTGGGTGGGCCTATTAAAAAGAACAAGATCTTGTTCTTCGGTTCCTACCAGGGTTTCCACCAGATTAACGGAATCGCTACCAACGGATTTGCTGGCGGATACGAGCCGGCGGCTTACTTGATGCCTTGGAACGATTACGCCGATTTTAAGAGCGGCGCATGCAGCGATATCCGGTGCACCAACAACATTTCCGCGTATAGGTCCTATCTAGGCAGCGTATTTGGCTCGACAGCGCCGTGTTCACCCTATCCTACAGGATTCACCACGGCGCCGGATAACTGCAACACGGGCTATACCGATGGAGTAACCGTAGCAAACGACGGATCGAATATTACCAACACCGCTATCGCTCTGCTTCAGGCCAAAGGCCCCACCAAGGGCGGGTACAACCAGGGTTTCCTGATCGCCTCAGCGCCCCAGAACTGCCCGCTGTCAGTACCTGGCGAGGCTTCTTCGGGCTGCCGGGCGGCCCTCTCGGTGCCTATAATCGCGAACGAGAATCAGTACATGCTGAATTCTCAGTACAATCTCACCCCGAAAAACACCTTGTATGAGAATTACTTCTATTCATCCGATCCTGAGATTGATAGCTTTGATTGCCTGTTTACCGGTAGTTGCAATCCAGGCTCGCCGGCGAACGACACGTATACCAGCCACACGGCCACGCTGCGGCTGCAATCGGTCCTTACGCCGAACCTGGTGAACGAGGCGCACTTTACCTTTTACCGGGACGGAGAAGTGGCTACCGATCCGACCACATTGCAGGCATGCGATCTGCCGAATGGCGCGTCAATCATTCCTCTCAACAACAACGGGGCGCCCTGTTCGGCGAATGTGAAGTATGAGAATCCGTACATGGGGAACGTGCCGACGATCGACGTCCTCGACCTCTATTCACCCGATGCAGGAGATTGGAGCCAGGGCATAAACTTCGCTGGCGTGGGCTTCAACGTGGACAATGATTTTCAAGCTGGAGACCAAGTTTCCTGGAACCACGGGATTCACACCTTGCGTTTTGGATTTGACTGGGACCATCAACAGTACAACAACAACACAGTAGCGAGCGCCAAGGGCGAAGTATTGTTCGACAACAACGCGGACTTCCTGACGAGCAGTTCGGGACCGACGATTGATGGCACGCCGCAAACCGGCCTCCCCCCCACAGGGGGAGTTCCGACGCTTGGTTGCGGCTTCCTGGGCTTCTCCGACTGCTCGGGAGGGGCCGCCCCGATCGCGCTGAGAGGAATACTGACGCATTATAACCGCATCGGAGATTACGACTGGTTTGTCCAGGACGACATAAGGGTGAGCAGCAAGCTCACCGTCAATGCCGGCGTGCGCTGGGAATACCAGGGTTGGCCGTCCGACGCTATTGGCCAGTTCGCGAATATTTGGCAGAGCCAAATGGCGAAGGTCAATACCGGTTCATTCTTTTTGGCCGATGCCGCAGCACCTTGGTGTGCAAACGGACCTGGCGCGCCCGCCCTGCCGGTCGGGACGCTTGCCGGATTCATAGTCCCGAGCAACTACGACAAGGCGGCGGGATTTTCGGATCCGTGCGGAGCAACGGGAGTTTTGCAGAACGGCAACAAAACACTGCTTTCCGGTTCTCCACTTGACAATTTTATGCCACGGCTGGGCATTGCCTGGCAGCCAATCGGCAGCAAATTTGTCGTCCGAGCGGGTTACGGATGGTTTTACGACGAGGCAGGCAGCATCTATATAGTGGACAACCTCCTGCAGGAGCCTCCTTACAGCGGACCGATCGCCGGCACAGCGATCAGCAACTTGGAAAACACTCTCCACAGTCCTTTTCAGTCTATTGTGGGAATTCCGCTTACCTGGACGCCAAGGTACTTTGCGCCCAATTGCCCGACGACGAACCCTGGAACGTGCGTGCCGTATAACCTGAACGGTTACAACTTCTCTGGCGCTCTGAACTACTCGGCCCTTGCGAATGCGAACAACTCCAATCTGATGTCCCAGCGGCTGCCGCTCACACAGCAATACAACTTGGATCTACAGTACTCGCTTGGGGGCGGATGGGTGCTTGATGTTGGCTACCTCGGCTCGCACAGCACACACTTGTTGAACCAAGGGACGCCGTACAACGTCGCGCACCTTGTGGGCTCTCCGTCCACGCTGCTCTGTGGCGGAGTGACCGGCGATTGCAATCCACAGGATTTGGCGATGTTCAAGAATCCGAACTTCCCGGGCGGGAATCCGATTCCATTCAATGACCCGGCAAATACGACGCCGGTTACGGTCAACACGACGCAAAACACACCGGCTCGCGTGTCTTATCTCGGATTTACTCCTGCCGCAACTGTGACGACTACCCTGGGTGATGACCTTTACGACGCGCTACTAGTAAGCGTGCGGCACAACTTCACGAATGGTTTGCTGTTGCAGGCGTCCTACACATGGAGCGGCAATTGGACGAACGTTAATGCAGCTGAGTCTGGGGAACTGGACACAGGCCAAACCGACTTCGGCACATCCGGCAGCAACAACCCCCTCGATCTGGCACAGCAGTATGGGCCAAATTCCGCAGAACGCAGTCAGCGACTGATTGTGAGCTACGTCTATAATCTGCCATGGAAATCAACAACAGGCTTCAGCGGGAAGATGCTAGGCGGCTGGTCGCTTAACGGCATTACTACGGTCCAGAACGGGCAGCCTTTTACGGTTACCGATACCGGCGGCGGCACGATTTATGGAACTGGCAGCAGAGCCCTGCTGGCGGATCCGGTTCATTGTGGTGCCAACGGCGTGTGCAGGCCAGGGCCTGATACTGACTACACGGTTGCCACGGCCGGCAGCACCACGGCGCGTGTGCTAAGCGGGATGCAGCCGGGCGGTCAGGGGTGGATCAATGCAGCTGCTTTTACAAGTTTTGCGACGATCTCGAACACGTCTCCGTACTGCATCGGTGGAGTAACGAACCCCACGGGTCCAGGGGTCGCCGGAACCTGCGGTGCCGCTCCCGTATTCGCTCCCGGCGCGCCTCTCGTCATCGCTGGTACTGGGTGGGGCAACGCGCCGGTCGGGATCTTGACGGGCCCGGGGCAATTTAGCTGGGACTTGTCGGTGCAGAAGGACACGAAGGTGACCGAGTGGGGCACGTTGCAGTTCCGAGCGGAGTTCTACAACCTGTTTAATCACCCGCAGTTTAACAACCCAGTTTCAACGGCGGTTGCCACGACGACCTTCGGCCAGATCCAATCGACGTCAGTCGAGCCGAGGGTGATTCAGTTTGGATTGAAGTTCCTGTTCTAACGCACCCAGGCAGCACCGGGTAAGGTGCGCGCAAGATCAGGAGACAATCGACGGCCCCGTTTCTCGTCAGGAGAGACGGGGCCGTTTTTTTTTCATGTTCGCATCACGATTACGCGTGGTTGTGGAGTCTCAATAGCACGGACGAAGTGGCATGGCACGTATAGCACGATAGATTTACAGCAATTTACGGCATCAGGATCGAGACAGCGGACGGGGCAACGGGCTTTAGCGGCCCTGACTATGACCGCAAGGCGTTGGTGCTATACTAGCTCCGCTCGTGGCGCGCCCAGCGCAGGCACACTAGGAGATATGCTTTCGCGCTTCTGACCAGCTAATCACTTGCCGCGGAGAGGTGGCCGAGAGGCTTAAGGCGGCGGTTTGCTAAACCGTTGTACGCGCTAAAACGTGTACCGGGGGTTCGAATCCCCCCCTCTCCGCCAGACCTGCCAGCGGCCGCAATACGCGAGGGTGTTCGCCCCGCAGAATCGATTGGGGCGCAAGATGCGAGGCTGCTGGCTCGAACGTCTGCAAGACACCTCAAGTTTGAATCGTTCCTCTCCGACAGACGCCGCGTGGCCCCAGTGCCCTCATATTTAGGCCGGAGGCTCGGAGAGCGTGTCAGTACTGCTTGCTTGTGACTGTCGCGAAGCGATGTTTGCGCGCAACTCACTGGCGCCGCATTGCTGAGGGACTCATTTGGCACGGCGTACGCGTCGACCGGTTACGCGCGGAACGCTGAATTCACTTCTGAGAATCGACTGTTTCGGCCGAGCAGGCAGGGTGTATGCCAGCCCGAAGAGGGTCGGCTGCGGCGACCGGCCACGTCTCGGGAGGTATGTCCAGAAACGCGGAGACGACGTCCGGATCGAACTGCGTTCCGGCACCGCGACGGATCACCTCACGAGCGGAGTCAAAGGATGCAGCGCATTGATAGGGACGATCCGAGGTAATCGCGTCGAAGGTGTCCACGACTGCGAAGATCCGTCCGGCGAGTGGAATCTCTTCGGCCTTTAGGCCCGCTGGGTAGCCGTGCCCGTCGAAACGCTCGTGGTGGGTGAGAACGACTTCTGCGGCTCCACTGAGGAACGGAATATTCTTGATCAGATCGAATCCAATCCGCACGTGCCGCTGGATGACCTTTCTTTCGTCGGGCGTCAGAGCTCCGGGCTTGAGCAGGATATTGTCCGGTATGCCGAGCTTTCCTATGTCGTGGAGATAAGCGCCTCGGCGCAGCGTCTCAAGGTTCGCGTCTGGAACGCCCATGCGCCTGGCGACTTCGAGCGAGTAAGCGCAGACGCGCCAGGAATGACCGGCTGTCGTCTTGTCGCGCAGATCGATCGCCGCTCCCAAAGCCTCGAGCGTGGATTGATAACTCCGCTCCAGATTTTGGACCGCCTCCTCTAACTGCGACGTCCGTTCCGCGACCATATCTTCCAGATGATGCCGGTAGTTTTCGACCTCGAGTTCGAGTTGCTGTTTGTGAAGCGCTCGTTCGACGCTGGTAAGGACGGCTTCGTCGATGAGCGGCTTGACGAGGTAATCGTCGGCGCCGGCCCGCATCGCCTGCACGCCAACTTTCACGTCGTCCACGCCCGTGGTTACGAGGAAAGCGATGTGAGGGCAGGTGCGGCGCGCCTCTTGAATCAAGCCGATGCCACCCATGCCGGGCATGCGGAGGTCGGAGATGACCACGTCGAATTGCGCGTGCCGCAGAGCCGCGAGCGCTTCCTCGGCGCTTCCGGCGCTGTCGCATTGGAAGCGGTGAGAAGGAAACATCAGGCAAAGAAGCTTTCGGGCAGAAGGTTCATCATCGACCACCAGCACGCGCGCAATGCGCGCTGAATTTGGCGCGGCGATTTCGGAGAGCGACGCTTTCAAATGGATTCTCCGTCAACTTTCACGAAGCTTGTTTGGTGCACGGAATGAGCGAGAGGCGGCTATTGCAGCACCCAAGTTCCGCTTTTTTCAACGAACTGACAATCGTAATTTCGCGCGCGATCATCTCGGAGACTCGTGTGAAGGATTTTCGCTTTACCCACGTAGTCCTTTCCCCGGCCCGTGAGATAGACGTCCACGAGGGAATCCGTGACCAATTCGACGGCGCAAGAGCACAGAAAACCGCTAAGGCTCACGTCCTCGGTGATAGCAGCTTCCTCGAACTCACGCCCGCTGGAATCGGTCCCTTGTAGTTTCAGAGGCACGCGCAATGGAAGGCGAACATCACGCGGAGAAACATGGATGCGAGGCTTGGCGATATCCTGCAAGGACTCGCGCAGCGCTCGAAAATCGATGGGCTTCTCGAAATAGGCTGCGGCGCCCAGCTGCAAACATTGTTCCTTGGTTTGCGCGCCCGCTTCACCGCTGACGATGACGACGGGAATGGTGTGAGTGCGGCTAAAGGACGAGTAGGTCTGAAGAAGCTGATAGCCAGAATACTTTGGCATGCGCAGGTCGAGCAAAATCGCGTCGGGCTTGAATTCAAGAGCCAGAGCGAGCCCCTGCGCAGGCTCTCCCGAGTCCATAATTTCATAGGCATCGGCCAACTCGATTCGAATGAGCCGCCTCAGCGCCGCGTCGTCGTCAACCACCAGAAGCCGCCGCATTGCCCCTCCTAACGAACGGGACCGACGGGATACTCCGCGGGCGTACTTGGAGCGCCGCGTGACGTCCGGTCCTTTTTCGCGTCGAGCACCTCACGAACTTTTTCCAGCAGAATCTCTTCGGTAAACGGTTTGTGCAGGAGATGAATACCCGGGTCAAGCACGCCATGACCGGCGATGAAGCTATCGGTATAGCCCGACATGTACAGTACCTTCGTCCCAGGACGACGGGAGAGCAGCCGCTCGGCGAGCGTGCGCCCGTTGATACCGGGCATGATGACGTCCGTGAGCAGGAGGTCAAAGTGGTCCGCATGTTGAGCGGCGAGTTCCAGCGCTTCTTCTCCAGTGCCCGCCGAAATCACACGGAATCCGCTCGATTCAAGAAACTTTTGCGCTAGCTTTCTGAGGGGCTCGGCGTCTTCTACGAGTAGGATACTTTCCGAACCGTGGATTTTCTCCTTGGGTTCGGCATCGTCTGTTTGCTGGGCAATCGCCGCGAGGTGCTGCGGAAGATAAATTTGAAATGCAGCGCCTTTTCCCAGCGAGCTTTCTACCCAAACGTAACCATCGCTCTGCTTAACAATTCCGTAGACAGTCGCAAGCCCCAAGCCCGTGCCTTTCCCCGGCTCTTTCGTGGTAAAGAACGGCTCGAAAATGTGGGCGAGCGTTCCCGCGTCCATTCCGATTCCGGTGTCGGTCACGGTCAACCGGACGTAACTGCCGGATTTCGAGCCGGGGTGCTCCCACGTATAGGGCTCATCCAGGTCCGCGTTGGCCGTTTCGATTCGCAAACGGCCGCCCGAGGGCATGGCGTCGCGCGAGTTGATGGCCAGATTTAAGATCACCTGTTCGATCTGAGTGCGGTCCGCCCTTACGCATCGTAGATCGGGCGCTAACTCCAACGAAATTTCGATATCCTCGCCAAGCAGCCGAGGCAGCATCCTCTGCAAATCGGAAACGAGAGCGTTCAGGTCGAGGACCTCAGGACTGAGCACTTGCTGCCGGCTGAAGGCAAGCAACTGGCGGGTCAACGATGCGGCGCGCTGTCCGGCTTTCTCCACCTCCAGCGCGTGTTCGCAGCGAGGATCGCTCTCGCCGAGCGCTTTTTTCAGGACGCCGGCGTAGCCGATGATTACGCCGAGCAAATTATTGAAATCATGGGCGATGCCGCCGGAAAGCCGCCCGATCGCCTCCATTTTCTGGGCCATCCGCAACTGGCCTTCGAGCGTGCGTTTCTCCGTCACGTCTTCGGCGAACACCTGAAAATAGGACGGCGTTCCATCTTCGTGATTGACCCGCCGACCCGAACACCGAACGGTGATCGGAGTGCCGGTCTTTCTCTTCCATTCAGCTTCAACGTCCTTTATTTCCTCGGCGTGAATAAGCAGATCGGCAAGCCGCTGGTATTCGGCGGCGTAACGGAAGACGTCCGTAGCGAGGTGTTTGCCGGCAAGATCCTCGGCGGAATCGTATCCGAGCATCTTGCGGAGCGCCGGGTTTACCTGCAGCAAGCGTCCTTCGATAGTCGCCCGGAATATGCCGTAGGGAGCATATTCAACGACGGAACGAAAATCCGCTTCTGAACGCCACAGCGCCTCTTCCGTTTCCTTGCGGTTGGTAACGTCGCGATTCACCAGAACCAGTTTTTCCGCCTGACCTTTTTCGTTGCGGATGACGCTCGAAGTGGACTCCAGAACCAACCAGGAACCGTTCTTGTGGCGAAAGCGATAATCAAGCGTCTGCCCGATCCCGCTGATCCGAGCATCTTCGGCCGATTTCTGCACGCGTTCCCGATCGGCGGGATGAATTTGTTCGTACGCGGAGGAAGCCGCGAGTTCCTCCGGAGAATATCCGAGAACCTTCTGGTAAGACATGCTGTTGAAAAGGCGGTGGCCCTCGAGATCCACCACCGCGATCATGTCGGCGGCGTTCTCGCTGATCAGATGGAAAAGTTCCTCGCGTTCGAGGAGCTGTTTGCGAATGCGATGGATCAGCAGGTGCTGATAGATGGTGTACAAGTCGAACAGGAATACGAGTCCGATCAAACCTCGCATCACAATCGGAGAAACGTCTCCCGCGCGCTGGCTCATGTAGTTCTGCCGGCCTGGCAGCACAAAGGAAAACAAAGCCACCAACAAAAGAGTGGTAACCGCGAATGCGACCGCCCAGAGCCACCATTCCCTGCGCTCGGTTTTACGGAAACTCGCGCGGACGAGATCAGGTTGTTGTGCTACGAATGAGGCCATGTGAACGAATACTCGTTATTATCGTGGCTCAGTAGCATTGCTCAAGATCCCTGGATTTCCGGGGAGCATGAGACTGGCTGGCGTTCGCTTGTTCCGAAACGATCTCCCGTTCCAGGTTGGAACAACAAGCTCGCCTCCAGACTTGAATATCGGCCGCGGAAGCTCACACCTTTACTATGTGCTCAGGTGTCACGCGACGAAGGCGGCGCTGGATGGGAACTTCGCTAGAGTCGAGACAGCCCTTGATGGACCGGCGCCAAGGCAGCGCAGACGATTAGAGTTGCGTGGCAGTTGACAGTGCGGCAGGGCAAATTCGCGATTCGCAATGAGAATTAATCGCCCGGATCGCGGGCGTTGAGCAGAGCTAGTTCGCGGGCAAAACGCTTGTTGGACGGGAATTCGGTGGTGAGCTTTGAGAGGAGTTCGCGAGCGCGTTCGGGCTGGTGTTCGCGTTCATAGGCCAGAGACAATAAAATCTGCGCGAAAGGCCGCAAGTAACGGCCATGGTCGGCGGCACGTTGCATTTCCCTCATGCCGCGGGCACGGTCGCCGTGGATCCCGCCGAGCCAAAGGAAGGCGCGTTTATAGCTCGGCATACAGCCGATCACGTAATCGCTGGCGCCGAGCGCAACATAGGCATCCTCCTGCGAAGGATCGATGGCAAGCAGAGCGTTGGCCTCCCGCTCGGCCTGACGCATCAGCGCGAGGCTGGCAGCCTGCTTCTTCACGATCAAAGCGTCGTAATCGGATTCCATACCGTCGGCGAGAGTGAGAGCGAGTAGCGCGCGAACGCTATCCGGCTGCGATTTCAGGATTTGCCGCGCCGTCTCGCGCGCTTGGCGATCAGCACGGAGGAATGGCGCGTTTCGATTTTCGGCGGGAGTGCCGTCGGCGCCGTTGAGTAACTCGTCGTCGTTCAGGAAAAAGTTGGAAGTAAAGATGCCCTTCGCGTCGAATTCCTGGTAAAGGTAGCTGGCGGCTTCGGCCGCCTTGCCGATGGGATCACCCGGATGTTGGCGCTGATAAGTAAGGAATTCGGCACGCGCGTCGGCGAAATCCAATTCGTAGAGATCACTGAATCCGGAATCCAGAAGCGGCGAATCGACTTTGGCGGAGGATACGCTGCCGGAAGTGAGCGGCTGGACGTTATTGCGCGCAGCGCGGACCTGGGGAGAGCAACACAAGAAGATCACAATTGCAGCACCGAGGCACGAAGCCGCCGTGAGGACGGCGCCTCGATCCACACGCGAAACCAACGACGGCGATGCTACGACGTTCGACACGGTTTCTTCCTGTGTGCGTTTCTAATCTGCTGTTTTGCGTCGTCACGGCTCAACGCGCGCCAGGGGTACGCGCAGCATTCACACCTGAAGCGACACCAATCTTATCAGAGGCCATAGCCCTTGGAATCGTTGTATGACAGTAGTTTGCCCTAGAGGTTATCCTCGAAGAACCTAGTCATTTCGCGAAAGAGCTCGATGCGAGCGGCACGGTCGTTCATGGAATGGCCGCGTCCGGGCACGATGAACAGGCCGTCGGGATAGCGGCCAATGGCGATGAACCGGTTCAGAAGCTCGGCGGTGTTGGCGAAGTGGACGTTGTCGTCGCCCGTGCCGTGAGCGATGAATAGCTTGCCTTGTAGATTCGCGGCTTGGTTAATCGGCGAACTTTCGTAATAGCCGGTGGGATTGTCCTGTGGGAGGCCCATGTAGCGCTCGGTGTAGGCTGTATCGTAGAGGCGCCAGTCAGTGACCGGAGCGACCGCAGCGCCAGCCTTGAAGATGTCCGCCGCGTTGAAGAGCGCTTCGAGCGTCATCGTACCGCCGTAACTCCAGCCCCAAATCCCGATGCGCGACGGATCCACCCAGGAAAGAGACTTCAGATACTTCACTCCGGCGAGCTGGTCTTCAAGCTCAATTTTGCCGAAATGATGATAGATGGGAGTTTCGAAGACGTGGCCCCGCCCCCAGGAGCCGCGATTATCGAGGCTGAAGATCGCATATCCTTTTTCAGCCATCATTTCGTCCCAGAGGAACGCTGAGTAGCCCCATTCGTTGCGGACGTGTTGTTCCTGAGGTCCGCCATACACGTCAATAAGCACCGGATATTTTTTTGCCGCGTTGAAATTGGAGGGGCGAATCAGTTCCGCGTCGAGTTTGGTGCCATCGTCAGCCGGTACCGTAAGAAACTCGACGCGCGAGAGGTGATAGGCAGTGAGATCGGAGACTTCGTTCTTGTTGATTACAGCGGCGCGCGTGGCATCAATGCGATACAAATCCTGGCGCGGAGGCGTCATCGCGTTCGAATACGTGTCCACAAAGGCAGACTCATTCGGTGCCATGACCGGATCGTGAACGCCGGGCTCGCGAGTGATGCGTGCGATGGAATCGTCAGCGAGCGAGAGACGAAAGAGCTGGTTGCCGAGGAAGTTGTCCCTGTTGGACGTGAAGTAGATGTAGCCGTGCGCTTCATCCACCGCGGGATGACTGGCCGCACCTGGGCCGAAGCCGCCATTGCCTGTGATCTGCCAATCGCCTGCGGTCAACTGTTGAAGCAGCTTGCCGGAAATTCCATAGAGATAGTAATGGCGGTAGCCAGAGCGTTCGCTGGACCAGAGAAATCGCTTGCCGTCTGAAAAGAAGTACAGATCATCAGAGACATTGATCCAGTAGGGATCCGTCTCGGTAAGAATGGTTTGCGACGCACCAGTGGCGGCATCGCAAAAGAGCAGATCGAGGCGATTCTGAGCGCGATTGAGTCGCTCGACGGCCACGCGGCGGCTATCTGGAAGCCAGACGACGCGCGGAAGGTAAACGTTTGTATCCTTACCAGTGTTCATCCACTGCATTGCCCCGCCATCGACGGAAACAACGCCCACGCGGACGATCGGATTCGGCGTGCCTGCCTCCGGGAATCGTGTGTAAATGATCGAACCGGCAGAGGAACTCATGTTCACGATAGGAAAGCGCGCGACCGGACGCTCGTCCATTTCGTAATAGGCAATCTTCGAAGAGTCGGGAGACCACCAATAGGCGGTGGTGCAATCGAGCTCTTCCGGGTAAAGCCAGTCGAGATCGCCCATTCGGAGCGCTTCGCTGCCTCCGGTGGTGATCTGGAGCAGACCGCCTGTTGAGGTGTTGGCGAGCCAGAGATTCCATCGACGCACAAAGCTGACCCATTTGCCATCGGGCGAAAATTTGGGGTCGTCGATTTCAGGCGATTGTCGATCGGCAAGAGTATCGCCGCCGGCCTGTGTGGTTGCGGTTGAGCTATCAACGAGAATCTTCGGCGTCATCGTATCCAGATTCAGCAGAACCAGCTTATCGGTGCCGATGAGAAGCAGGGCATTGCCCAGCGGAGACCATAGATAGCGAGGTGGTTCGATGCGTCCAAGGCCAGTGGATTGGATCGGGGACGGAATGATGGGCGGCATGGCGGAGTCTAGGACGCTGGACCTGACCAGAACCTTGCGATGGCCGGTTTTCACGTCAAGGGTGACGATATCGTCACCGTAATCGTCTGAATCGAAATAGGAAATGGCGCGGCTGTCTGGCTCCCACTCAATGCCGTTTGTGAGTTCGCCGCTGAGGCTCGGAGCCGTGTAGATGCGCTCTACAGTCAGAGTGCGTTGCGAGCGGAATAGGGGCTTCGCGGAGGCTGACGGACCAGTCGGAGCAGACAGAAGAATGCCAATGACAAGCAGCCAGATCAGCCGAAGGCGCCGAAGGCAACGGTAACCGGCATTCGGGTCGCGGGATTCGAGAGCGCAAAACGGATGCACAGGAACCTTCCGTCCTTGGAGTGATGGATGATAATTGGTGAGAACCTGTCCTAGAACCTCAGTCCCGCTCGTACTCGCGGATTCGGTCTGTTCGGTACGCTGTGGCAAGGCGGCGGGAATAGTACTACTTCACCGCCGTATTTCAAAACCTCGATTGATCCGTAACGGAACACGTTTCACTTTGAGCGCTGGGTCCCGATCAAGAAAATTCAAACTGCCTCCTACGTACTAATCGCCACTGCCGCCCATCTTGCGTTTGCGATGCAGTTTGATTGCGGAGGAGCGCAGAGTTTCCGGGACATTTTTGTTGCTGCAAAGCTTGGCGAGATCGGTCGCAGTCAGACGCGGAAACAAGTGGAGCGAAACGTCGAGCGGCGTTTTGGAATTGTTCACCAAATTGCGCACAACGGAGTAGCTCTTCATGAAGGAGCGTGTGAGGGAGATGGCGCGCAAGGTTTCCGCGGGAAGACTGGTCATGGAAGCGAAGCTTTCCACCTCCGTGTCCGTCAGGCGAGGTGATTGAAGAACGCAGCGCTGCACTAGCTTATTGGGGTCGCGAATCAAGAACATGCGCTCGGAGCGGCCGCCTTTCAGCGCCAGTGTAAGGCGCTGGACGACGTTCATGTGCGCCACCTTCTGCTGCAGCGTTTCGCGTTTGACCTTGTCCGGCTCGATTTCCGCGGCCACTTCCTCGATTTCGTTCATTGAGATGGCGCCCTTTTGCATTTCGTTGAGCAGATCGCGCTGCTCAGTGGTGGGCGCTTTGGATTTGTGCACAGCCATCACCAGCTGCGGATCGTTGATGAAGCGGTCGAGGTTGTCGAGAAGGGCCTGAATTCCGGCCGCAGTGAGAAAGGGAGCGACGCGGGTCACGTCCGACGTGGGGCAGGAGGGGTTTTTCGCTAGCGCGTCGGCAATGCCCGGTTTTTCGCCAAGGTTATCCGAACAATAGGCGCTGAAGTGCGGATCGATTTCCGGCCGTGCGAGCGCCGTGAGGAAATGCTGCAACGACTGGGTGAGCAGCACGCCCTGCGCGCGCTCGGAGATATTTGAGTCCGCATCGAAAGCAAGAACGGCGAGCAACTCGACGCGATCTTCGGGAGCGAGTGGGATGCTGCCCGCGCAGATGGCCAGCTTCTGCTCCGGCCGAGCGCGCCCCGAGCAGATATGGGAGCGAAGTTCGCTGCTAATGAGAATCCCCCGAAGAGGCAGCCAGGTCTCCTCGCGTTAGCGTTACGGATCCAGGCTGGCCCGGCGTACCGATGGGCGGAACGGTCTGGCCATTGAGTTCGAGCAGTAAGGCGCTCGATTCGCTGGAGGATACTTCAAATTTATCACGCGCCTGGAACTGTTTCACGTCGTTCGCCTGAACCAGGCCTTGGAAAACTACGCTTCCGTCAGCGATCACTTTTATGGTGGCCGGCTTGCCGGCTTCGAGTTGCAGCGTGAGTGGAGCAGAGCTTGCGGCCGGGACAGCCGATGCGGCGGCCGGCGAATTCGAGCGAGCAGAAGCGGAGGACGCGCCGGTTGCGGATGAGTTCGCGGCGTTAAGGTTGGCGTTTGGATTCTCTTGAAGCCGATTGACTCGTGCGGCGACGGCGGCAATGCCTTGGTGCATTCCGCCGGCGATTTTGGTCCGGTAGCGGATGGCGAACGCGCCGCCGGCGATCAGAATCACAAGAGCGGCGAAGGCGACGGCGGCAGGCCGCCAATTCCGCGACGCCATTTTTTCGGCAGGGAGCACGACTGCGTAATGCGAATGGCCATTGCCTTTCACGTCGAGATCGTATTCGGCGACGAGACTGTCTTCGTCCATGCCTAAAAATCGCGCGATGGAGCGGATGAATCCGCGGTTGAAAACGCCGCCAGGCAATTGGTCCCATCGTTCACTTTCGATGGCTTCGAGGAAGCGCGTGTTGATGCGGGTGGCGGCGGCGATCTCTTCGAGGGAGACGCCGCGCATCTCGCGTTCGCGCTTGAGATGCTCGCCGAAAGGAGTTGAGGACATCAAGGACCTGGAAAAAATATAGGCGGGAGCCAGAGGAGTGTCAATCTGCATTACAGACGCGGAAGAGTCTTGGCTCCCATCCGGCGGCGTGAGGCCGGGGCTGCACCTCCTCGTAGCGCTGAGTGCCCATTCCAGCGAACTGAAGAACCGATTGCGACGACATCCAGAGGCGACCAGGGCGCAGCGCCCGCTCGAGTCATGGACTGGACGCGGCGCGGGGGATTGGACTTTCGGCAATAGCGCTGGAATGGGCGTTGCAGTTTTAGAAAACGCTTCACTATAATCCCGATGTTGCCTTCCGAATCAAAAGACGCGAAGCATGCTGCGGCAGCTGAGCCTGCTCGACGATCCTCGGACCGGCCTTTCCCCGGCGTGGAGCGGCGCCGGCACGAGCCAACACCGGCACCTTTAGAGATCACTGACAAAAGTGAAGTCACGGTATTTCATGAGCTTGGCAAGGCGCTGACCTCGTCGCTGCAACTGGACCAAGTGCTGCGCACCATCATGGAGAAAATCAATGAGGTGCTGCGGCCGGATACGTGGTCGTTGTTGCTCATGGATCAGGACAAGCAGGAGCTCTATTTCCAGATCGCGACTGGCAAGGGCGCGGATGCGCTCAAGGACGTGCGCATAAAGGTTGGGCAAGGACTGGCTGGCTGGGTGGCGGAATCGGGCGAAGCCGTGGTCGTTCCGGATACGAGCAAGGATTCGCGGTTTTTCGGACAAGTGGACGAGCGGACGCACCTGGCGACGAAGTCCATTGTTGCGGTGCCGGTGAGATTCCGCGACCAATGCCTCGGAGTGATCGAGCTGATCAATTGCATAGGACCAGAGGGATTCAGCCAGCGCGATTTGGCGCTGCTGGAAGCGCTCGCGGATTACGCGGCGATCGCCATCGAGAACGCGCGACACGTACAGCGCATCCACGAGCTGACCATCACGGACGACTGCACCAGCCTCTATAACGCGCGGCACTTGAATTTCATGCTGGACACAGAAATTTACCGTTCGCACCGCTACGCTTTTGAATTTTCGCTGATCTTTATCGATCTCGACCACTTCAAGAGCGTCAATGATACGCACGGACACCTGATGGGCTCGAAGCTGCTCAATGAAATTGGCACGGCGATCAAGGAGCATTGTCGGCTGATCGATTTAGCGTTCCGCTACGGTGGAGACGAATTCGTGGTGCTGCTGCCACAAACCTCAAAGGACAACGCCATCGGCGTGGCGCATCGCCTGCACGATCTGATTGGGGAGACGGTGTGGCTGAAGGACACGGGGCTGAACGTGCGTTTAACCGCCAGCGTGGGCATCGCATCGTATCCAAGCGATTCGCGGACGAAAGCCGAGCTGCTGCACCTAGCCGACGAAGCCATGTACCTGGTGAAGAACTCGACTCGGGACAATGTGGCCGTCGCTGGCGCGGGGATCGTGCCGTCCGCCGGCTCAGATAGCTGATTAGAAGCTGTTGCATAACCGGCTTTCGGCCCAATAGAATCAACAACTTAGCGAGTTGTGCAATACGCTCTAGCTTTTTAGCGCCTGCTTGCAGAATTTTCCTTGTCCGAAATAGTGCATCGTGGCCTTTCAGATATGCATATGTTTCGGCTGCTTTTGAACCTCTTGACAGTTGGAGCGAAGGCGACGAATTGTCCCGTCGGTGGTCAGCCGGGGATAGATTCAACGAAAGGAGTTCAGCTGTGCTTCCAGGATCCGGACACGGACAAACGCCACTTACGTCTTGTATCTCCCAACCCCGAAATCAGCTACGTAGTCGATGGGTATCATGGGCAGTTTTACGTGCGGGGACGACCCGTTGGCGAGCAGTTCTTAGTCGGCGGTGCCGAGGAATTTATTCGGTCACCCGATGGACGAGCCGCGATCATCACCTCTTGGTTTGGCGGAGCGGGTCCAGGGTATGCGGAAATCGACTACGCCAACGAACACTCTCGTCAGACTCCGAACATTGCCAAGCCTATTAAGAAGCGTTTTGAATCCTCTCACAGAAGATTAGAATGTGCCGATAACCCAAATGTTGTTGGCCTGGGTTGGAGCGCTGATTCACGAACCGCATTTCTTATGGCACAGACCCCTGAAATAACAGATTGCGGCCGAACGTGGGGCTATTTTGATGTGTACGCTGTGTCGATTCCCGCAGGCAAAACTCTGGCGGCGTATCCGATGGCCGAAGCGTTAGTTCGGTTTAGGCAGCTTCTGGGGCCAGGAGTACGTCGCGATGTTCCGAGACTGCCGAACGCTGTTCTCGTTCAGAATGATTGGTGACACTCGGTAGAGTGTCACCATGCAAATTCGATGGGGGAAGGTACCCAAAGCGCGAGAGCTCTCGCGCTTTGGGTACGCGCTGAGCCGGCCGGCCCAGCTTCGCTTGCAGTGGATGACCCACTATCTCCAGCACGGGCGTAACGCGGCTTTCACCTGCCGGCATTTCGGCAT
>JASHPG010000151.1 GCA_030038275.1 Candidatus Acidiferrales bacterium
TGAAGCCAGCGAACATCAAGATTTCCCGCGAAGACGTGGTGAAGATTCTCGATTTCGGGTTAGCCAAAGCGATCGAAGGCGATGCGTGGTCGATGGACATCGGCAACTCGCCGACGCTGACGCACATGGCCACGCAAGCGGGCGTGCTACTTGGAACCGCTTCCTACATGTCACCGGAGCAGGCGAAAGCAAAGCCGGTGGACCGGCGCGCGGATATTTGGGCGTTCGGCTGCGTGCTGTACGAGATGCTCACCGGAAAAATGGCTTTTCACGGCGAGACCGTCACGGACACATTGGCAGCGGTGGTGATGAAAGATCCCGACTGGTCGCTGCTTCCAGCGAACACGCCAGCGCGAATTCGCGCGCTTTTGCAGCGCTGCCTGCAAAAAGACGTGAAGCAGCGATTGCAAGCCATCGGCGAGGCACGCATCACGCTCGACGAAGTAGTTGCGGGTGCTCCCACCGCATCGGATAGGCCGGAGCCTTCCTCTTCTGCTCTTGCTGGCGCGCCAAGTTCCTCACCGCTGCGGAGCCGTGCGCTGCCGTGGGCTGTTAGCATCGCTCTAGCGATTGCATTGACTGCATTCGCCTTGCTTCGCGCCGGCAGCAAACCGGCAGCGCCAGCCAAGCTGGTGCGCTTCGAAATTCCGGTGCCGAGGAATGCGACTTTGGCGCAGGACGGCGCTTTCCAGATGTCTCCAGACGGCCAGCAACTGGCGTTTTTTGCAACGGGTTCGGACAGCGCAACGCGCATCTACCTTCGTGCGCTGGATTCTTTCGAGGCGCGCTCCCTGCCCGGAACGGAATCCAGCGGCAGCTACCCGGGCCTATGGTGGTCTCCCGACAGCCGGAGCATCGCGTTTTCAGCCGGCCAAAAACTCGACACGATAGATCTCGCCAGCGGCGTAACAGAAACCTTGTGTAGCACGGCGGCGATCATAGCTGGTGCTTCGTGGAATCGCGACGGCGTGATTCTTTTCGGGCAGTATCCGGGGGGACTGATGCGAGTTTCCGCGAGCGGCGGCATTCCCACGCCCGTAACGTCACTCGATTCTTCAGGAGGTGAGATTGCGCACATGTACCCGTCTTTTCTTCCCGACGGACGCCACTTCATTTACTTTCGCAACTCGACGAATCCAGCAAACACTGGTGTTTACGTCGGGTCGCTCGATGTCGCGCCCGAGAAGCAAGATTTGAAGCGGCTCCTGGCCAGTCCCTCGTCCGCGGAGTACGTGCACCCTTCCAATGCGGATGCGGGGCATCTGCTTTTTTTGACCGATGATGGGACGCTGGTGGCGCAGCGGTTCGATGCTCGCCGGCTGAAATTCACGGGCGAGCCGGTTCGGGTGGCGCAGCAGGTTGGCGCAAACGGCAGCACTGGTCTCTTCTCGGCTTCGGCCAACGGCGTTCTGGCGTATCGGGCGCGTGGCGAAGGCACCTATCAGCTCGCGCGCTATGACCGGGAAGGCAAAGTGTTGGCCACCATAGGAGAGCCAGCCAGTTACATCGACATGGCTCCCTCCCAAGACGGGAGCAGAGCTGCCGTCGCCCGCACTACTTCTACGGGGAACTACGCTCTTTGGATTGTGGACTTCTCCCGTGGCACCAGCACGCGATTCACGTTCGGTTCCTCCGATGCTCTGCAACCCATCTGGTCTCCGGATGGAACGCGGATCTTTTTCGCTTCGGACCCCAACGGCAAATACGATCTGTACCAGAAACAATCCAGCGGAGCGGGAGGAGAGGAGTTGCTGCTGGGATCGAACCAGTCTAAATTTCCTACGGATGCGTCGCGCGACGGGCACTTCTTGCTGTACAACTCGCTGGATCCGAAAACGAGCTACGACATTTGGGCGCTCCCGCTCCAGGGAGATCGGAAGCCGTTCCCATTCCTAAGGACGAACTTCAACGAAACGGATGCGCATTTCTCTCCAGACGGGCGTTGGGTAGCCTACGCCTCGGACGAGTCTGGCCGCTATGAAGTGTACGTACGTCCCTTCTCGCCGGATCCGACTGCGGAGAACGTCTCCGGTGCAGGGGCCAAATGGCAAGTATCAGAGGGTGGCGGCCACGAGCCGCAGTGGAGCGCGGACGGGAAAGAATTGTATTACCTGACGCTCGGGTCAAAAGTCATGGAGGTTAACGTCGCGACCAGCCCGACCTTTCAGGCCGGAACTCCTAAGCTTCTCTTTCAAGCACCGCAGCAACTCGGAGACCCGACTGGCACCTACACGATAAATGGCAAGCAGTTTTTCTTCCTTGCGCCGGCGGAGCAAAGCGGCCAGGCGGAGGCACCGTTCAACGTGGTGCTGAACTGGCAGGCGGCGCTGAGGCAACAGCAATGACCGACTTCGCTCGCACGATCAGCGAGCTTCGGCGCGGCGAGCGATTGGGCGGCAGATGCGGCCGTTAGCGCGATCTTAATGCGAGCAATGCTGAAATGAGTATTCGCGACGGGAACGAAAATCGGGGTACGAGATCACCGCACGATCGGCGATGACCGGAGCCGCGTCGGCCTATAGCGTTCGCCGGGATGTAAGTTTGAGCGAAAGCAGATCGCTGAACGGCACGGCAAGGTTGGAGAAAGCAGAGCGGGAGCAAGCTCCCGCACTCCACACGTATTCATGTGGGTAGTGGGTAGATGACGAGGTGAGATGCTAGACGCAGGGACAAGAATCGGGGCGTACGAGATTACTGGCGCGATTGGCGCTGGTGGGATGGGAGAGGTCTATCGCGCGCGGGATACGAAGCTGGGGCGCGACGTGGCGATTAAGGTTTTGCCCGAGGCGTTCGCGCGCGATGCCGAGCGCATGGCGCGGTTCGAGCGCGAGGCGAAAGTCCTCGCTTCGCTCAATCATCCGAACATTGCGGCGATTTACGGATTCGAGGATTCGGGCAGCGTACGCGCGCTGGTGATGGAGTTGGTCGAGGGGCCGACGCTGGCGGAACGCATCAGCCGCGGCGCAGTGGGAATCAGCCCAACACCTGCCGGGCCAAGGCCCGGCGCTACACGACCCATCTCAGGCGCCGGGATTGCCGAACACACGTCGGCTGGAACGCGAACAGCGAAGCCCCGTTCGGCTCCCTCGGGGCA
>JASHPG010000152.1 GCA_030038275.1 Candidatus Acidiferrales bacterium
GCGCCCCGCGCCTTCGCTTCGTGCAGCGCGCTTCCCAGCGCTTCTTGCCCGGGGAACATCTGGATGACGCGCTCTCCGCTGCCCGGCGGCTCGCCGGAAGCGGCGTCTCCTCGCTGATCACTCATCTTGGCGAAAACGTCCGTGATCGCGCTGAAGCCGAGGCGGTCACGCGCGATTATCTCGGCATCCTCGAACGCATCCGTGCTGCCACGCTGCCCGCCGAAATATCCGTCAAGCTCACGCAGCTTGGCCTCGATATTGACGGCGATTTCTGCCTAACCAATCTGATCCGGCTCATCGAAGCCTCCGCCGTCGATTCTTCCGCGCCAAAATCCGTCTGGATCGATATGGAGCAAAGCGCTTACGTGGACGCCACTCTCGATCTTCATCGTCGCGCCCGCGAGCAGCATCCTAACGTCGGCGTCTGCGTGCAATCCTATCTTCGCCGCACCGCCAAAGACCTCGAGTCTCTGGTCGCCATGGGCGCAAGCGTTCGCCTCGTGAAAGGCGCCTATAGCGAGCCGCCCGAAATCGCTTTTGAGAAAAAATCCGACGTGGATGAAAATTTCCTCCGCCTCGCGCAACAGCTTCTCTCGCCCGAGGGCCGCCGCGCAGGAGTTCGCGCCGTCCTTGGCACGCACGACCGCGGCCTGATCGCGCGCATTTCCGATTGGGCTGCTGGGCAGGGTGTCGCGAACGATCGGATCGAATTCGGCATGCTCTATGGCATCCAGCGCGCCGAACAGCTCCGCCTCGCGCGCGCAGGCTACCGCAGTTGCGTCCTCATCTCTTACGGCTCGTATTGGTTTCCCTGGTACATGCGCCGCCTTGCCGAACGTCCTGCCAACCTCTGGTTCGTCGCCCGCAACCTCTTCGCGAAATGAATCTGTCGCTAGTTTCCTTTCCCCATCGCGGCGGCCAGCGGCGGCGTACAATTTAATAGTGATTCGTATTTCTCCCACCGACCGCGTTTTCATCCTCACCGGAGCGGGCATCAGCGCCGAAAGCGGCATTCCAACTTTCCGTGGCGTAGGAGGGCTCTGGCGCAATCGTCGCGTCGAAGAAGTCGCATCGGCTGAGGCGTGGCAGCGCGATCCCCGGATGGTTTGGGACTTTTACTCGATGCGCCGGCGCGTTGCCACAACCGCGAAGCCCAATCCCGGCCACGAGGCCCTCGCCCGCCTCGAACAGTCCCTCCAGGACCGGCTTTTTCTCTGCACACAAAATGTGGACGATCTTCACGAACAGGCCGGCTCCGTGCGCGTGGTTCACATGCATGGCGAACTTTTCAAAAGCCGCTGCGATCGCTGCGACCGCGCTCCCTTCGACGATTCCGCTGCCTACGAGCCTCCGCGCCCGATTCCGCGCTGCCATTGCGGCGGGAAAATCCGTCCGCACATCTGCTGGTTCGGCGAAATCCCGTACGATCTCGATAAAATCGCGACCGCCCTTGATGATTGCACCGTCTTCATCGCCATCGGCACGTCCGGGCTGGTGCAACCCGCCGCCAGCTTCGTCGCCCGTGTTCGCGGCGCCGCCCGCACGATCTACGTCGGACCCGAAGAGCCAGCCAACACCTTCGCCTTCACCGACTGCTATTGGGGCAAAGCCGGCGAGTTGCTTCCTAATCTTTTCCACTCCGCGTAAAAAAAGGGCGTAAACTCGGCCAACCGCGAGGAGGGAAAATGAAACCCTACGGCACAGTTGCAGTTGCCCTTGCCGTTCTTGTGCTGGCTGGCATCTGCTTCGCGCAAAGCTCCCCAGCTCTCTGCCCTCGACATATTGAATCTCCGACCTACCCGCAGATTGCCCGCATCGCGCATATCACTGGAGCTGTCGTGCTTCGTGTCACAATTGGCGCGGATGGCTCGATCACGCAAGCAGCAGTAAAGAGCAAGCCAAACAAGATTCTCGACCAGAGCGCGACTGAAAATCTTCGTCACTGGACATTCACTAAACCGCTGAGCGCTCCCTACGTCGAGACAATTACTTACGTCTATAGCCTTGATGAGTCGTTACCGCCATCGGGCGGTTCCTCGAATGCCCCGGTAATCGTCAACGCGAGCTTTGATTTGCCTGATCGCGTCAACATTCGAGCGAACGTCACAACGATCGAGCCTTAATGCAACTGAATTTGACACGGCAGCGCCCTTAGATAGGGGATGCGTCGGCCATCTCATGCTTGCACCCAAATCGAACTTCGGGAATCTAATCCTGCTTACCTGATTTCGTTCCGGCAGAGGTGATTTATGGCTTCCGTTCCCGCAACCAGCATTCTTGACCCGCACACGCAGGCGTTTCCCACGCTTACATCCGCGCAAATCGACCGCATCCGCCAGATCGCGAAATTGCGCAGAGTGGTTGCGTCTGAAGTGCTTTTCGAGCCGGGCGATACCAACGTCCCGTTCTTCGTGCTCCTTTCCGGCGCAATGGAGATCGTCCAGCCGGGCCTCGATGGCGAACGCCTGGTGGCCACGCACGGTCCCGGCGAATTTACCGGCGAACTCACCATGATCTCCGGCCGGAAATGCCTGGTTCGCGGACGCGTAAGCGAACCTGGCGAATT
>JASHPG010000153.1 GCA_030038275.1 Candidatus Acidiferrales bacterium
ATCGTCGAGCTGCGCGGCGCTTTCCAAGTGGCGTGCGCCCATATGTGGAACTGGGTATAGCCCGGCGCGGCGAAGCTTGCCGGCGGGCGCGACGGCTTTGAAAGGATCCTCGCCCGGGATCCAGGTCAAGTACACTTCGGTTTCAGGGTCGAGGCGCTCAACGGCGCTATCGACGATTTTCTCGTTGGTGGGGCTGATTTCCACGGAATAGCCGCGCAACAGCGCGGCGATGTTGGATTCACTGGTCGCTTGTTCGGTCATAAGTACACCTCGGTCGATAGAGTTCGCGTTGTTAACCGCAGGCTCGCCGCGCTAAAAGTGCGACTTACTCTCACCGCCTCTTGAGCCTGCCGCTTTCAAGAAAGGCCGCCCCACCCAAATCAAAAGAGACAGTTTGCGGAAGAAGCCGGGCCGCGTCAAGACCTGCTAATTGGCAGCGAAGGCAAGCCTGCGGCGGTGCGAGCCGCTAATTTTTCACCCCACGCCCTGAGTATAGCTCGCCGCGCGCTCTCACGCGAATGGCGATGCGCTCAGGATCAGCGGCTCAGTTTAGATTTTTTGACCGTTTTTCACGAGAACGGCCTACGTGCGGTTTTTAACGCGCGCCGTAATATGGCCTGCCCGCACGCGGTGTTTCACTCCGGAACGAACCATCAAATTTGAAACACGAATGGATCACGCCCTTAAAGAACTGACGGTCGAGGAACGTGTAAACGGCGCATATCCATGTGCTTAGCGTTTATCGGCACGCATAGGTTTTGGCCTGGGCGGTGCTATTTCGGGCATCACGAGGCCAACAAACGTGCATAGGGCGGCAGCAAATGCCGATACGCCGGGAGGGGGCGCGTGAAGGCGAGCGGAGAGCGTGCCGCGCACGGGTGAAGTTCACAGCTCGGTTTTAAGAGCTGATGGCTTTGACGCCTGCCAAGAAATGAACTGGAATCACAATTCGGAACCCGCACGAAGGACCGCGCCATCCCGTCGCGGGGCGCGCCGGTATGTGGCGGTCTTTGTGATGATGGTGATGGTTCCGGCCTTTTGCGGCAGGCGCACCGCGGCTCAGAATCCGCCCACTGAGTACCAGTTGAAAGCGGCGTTTCTTTTCAATTTCGCGAAATTCATCGACTGGCCACGGAGCAGTTTCGCGAATCCCCAGGCGCCGTTCTCCATTTGCATACTGGGCGCCGATCCGTTCGGCCCCGAGATCAACGAAATGTTGCGAAACCAACGCGTCGCCGACCGTCCGATAGCAGTGGAACGCGTGCACGACGCGGCGCGACTGCGTGGCTGCCAGATTGCGTTCATCAGCGCGTCGGAGAAGGACCGCCTGCCTGAAATCTTGCAAAGCGTTCGAGGGGCGAACGTGCTGCTGGTAGGCGAGACACCGGGATTCGCGCAGGCGGGCGGAGCGATTGAGTTTCAGATGGACGATAAGCGCGTTCGGTTCTCCATCAATCCTGAAGCCGCAGAACGCGCCGGCCTGCACGTCAGCTCGAAGCTTCTGTCGTTGGCAACGATAGTCCACGACGCCAGCGAAACCGGCAAAGGCTGAGCGATTGTGACCGGCGCGCATTCAATACGGCAGAAGCTGACGCGGATCGTGGTGGTGACGTCCGGCGCGACGATCCTGATGGCTTTCGGAGTGTTGGCTGTTTACGAGGCCATTTCCGCAAGGCAGCAACTGGCCAACAGCCTGGTTCAGACGGCTCAGACGATGGCGCCGAATACGAGCGCCGGACTTTCGTTCCTCGATCCTCGAGCGGTGCGGGAAGTGCTGAGCTCGTTGAAGGCGCAGCCGAGCGTGATCAGCGCTTGCGTTTACAAGGCTGATGGCACAGTTTTCGTCGCCTATTCGCGCGGAAACGCCCCGGCATCAGCGCCTCCCGCGCCTGGATCGGACGGCCTGCACTCCACGCTCGGGAACGTGGCAGTCTTCGAGCCGGTGGATCTCAACGGCGAGAGGATCGGAACGATCTACGTGGAATCCGATCTCAAGCCGCTTTACGACCGCGCGCAGCACTCGGCGGAAATCGTGTTAATGGTTCTGTGCGCGTCGTTCATAACGGCTTATTTTTTGGCATCCAGACTGCAGCGGTCGATTTCGGAACCCATCCTGGAATTAGCCCGCGTGGCGTTTGCGCGCTCCATCCAAAAGGACCTCGCAATCCGCGCCACGAAAAGGAGTGACGACGAGATAGGGTCGCTAGTTGACCGCTTCAACGAGATGCTGGACCAGATCGAAGCGCGCGAGGCGGCGTTGCAAAAGGCCCGCGACGACCTTGAGGTGCGCGTTGAGGAGCGCACGCAAGAACTCCAGAAAGAAGTGGCCGAGCGGCGGCAAACCGAGAAGGCGCTGGAAGAAAGAACCGCGTTTCTCGACTCGCTCATCAAGAACACGCCCGTAGGCATTGTGGCGATCGATGACAATGACGCGGTGCAAATGTGCAATCCGGCCTTTGAGAAGTTGTTCCGGTACCGGCAGAAAGATATCCAAGGCCGGAGACTATTCGACTTACTCTCCGCGCCAAACGTGGATCCAGAGGTGCAGCTGAGCCGAAACAGGCTGGCGCGGGGGCAAATCACGCATGTGGTAACGCAGCGCAGGCGGAGCGATGGAACCCTGGTGGACGTGGACGGATATTCCGTGCCGCTGATCATCAACGGGCACGCGACGGGAGCCGTGGTTCTTTATCAGGACATTACCGAGCGAAAGCGCGCGGAGGAGGCGCTGCTACGCGCGAAAGAGGCGGCTGAGGCAGCGAACCGCGCCAAAAGCGAGTTCCTGGCCAACATGAGCCACGAGATACGCACGCCGATGAACGGCATCATCGGCATGACGGAGCTGGCTCTGGATACAGGCTTGAATGGCGAGCAGCGTGAATACCTGACGATGGTGAAATCCTCCGCGGATTCCCTGCTGACGCTCATCAACGACATCTTGGATTTTTCCAAGATCGAGGCCGGAAAGCTGGAGATCGAGCAAATCGATTTTTCGCTGTCGCAGATGCTTGGAGAAACCGTGAAAGTGCTGTCGATGCGCGCCCACCAGAAAGGGCTGGAGCTGGCGTGGCGCGTGGCGCCGGAAATCCCGGAATGGGTGAACGGCGACGAAAACCGGTTGCGGCAGGTGCTTGTGAATTTGATCGGTAACGCGGTGAAGTTCACGGAGCGCGGCGAAATCACGGTGGAGGTGGAGAAGGAGGCGGAGGACGGCCGCGAACTGATGATGCACTTCCGAGTACGCGACACCGGCATCGGCATCGCGAAGGAAAAGCAGGCGATTGTTTTCGAGGCGTTCACGCAGGCAGACAGTTCGGCATCGCGCAAGTACGGAGGCACCGGACTGGGTTTGGCGATCACAACCCGCCTGATAAACCTGATGGGCGGGCGAATCTGGGTGGAGAGCGAGCCGGGGCGAGGCAGCACGTTTCATTTCACGGCGAGATTCGGATTCGCGGAAAAGAGCGAACCGGAGATGTCGCGCGACGACTTGAGCGCCGTCGCTGGCGCGCCGGTGCTGGTGGTGGACGACAACCGGACGAACCGCCTCGGGTTGGCGGAGATGCTTTTGCGATGGGGCGTGCGGCCGGAAGCTGTGGACTCAGGAGCGGCGGCTCTGGATGCACTCGAAGCGGCCGACAAACAGGGGCAGCCGTTCCGGCTGTTGCTGACAGATATGCAGATGCCCGAAATGGATGGTTTGGAATTGCTGGCGAGAGTACGGCGCAGCGGAGCGTTCCGCGAGCTTCCGACGATTTTGCTCAGCTCTGGCGTGCAGCCGCAGGAAGCAGCCGAAGCACGCGAACTCGGCATTGCCGCGTATCTGATGAAGCCGGTGCAGCCAAGAGAGCTGCGCGAGGCCATGCTACAGGCTCTGGCGCCAGTGGCCGCCTCTCATCGAGAGGCGGAAGCGCGCACACCGGCAGAAAGGAAATCAGACATGCAAGTCTTGCTCACAGAAGATAACCCCGTGAACCGGAGGCTTGCAGTGGCGCTGCTCGCAAAGCGGGGCCACACCGTCCTGGTGGCGGAGAACGGCCGGGAAGCGCTGGGGGTTCTCGAGACCAAAACGCCCGACGTGGTTCTGATGGATTTGCAGATGCCGGTGATGGACGGATTCGAAGCCATCCGGGCGATCCGCGCGAAGGAATCACGCGAAGGAGGGCATTTGCCGATTATTGCTTTGACGGCGCATGCAATGCAGGGAGACCGCGAGCGATGCCTAGAAGCTGGCGCAGACGATTACGTCACGAAACCGATCCGCACGACGGAGCTTTTTGCCGCCATGGAGCGCGTGACGAAAGCTGGAGGGGCCGGGCAGGCTGTGCCGGCATCCGGATTGAAACACGGCGGTGAGGTGCTGGATTTGGCCGCGGCGCTGGAGCGGGTAGAAGGCGACCGCGAACTGCTCGAAGAACTGGCGCGGCTTTTCATTGAGGGCAGCCCCTCAGCGATCCAAGAAATGCGCGGAGCCCTCAGCGAGCGGGACGCCCATCGACTCGACCGGCTGGCGCACACGATGAAGGGATCGTCGGCCAGCCTAGGAGCCAACCGCGTTTCGGAAGCGGCGCTGGTATTGGAGATGAGGGCGCGATCGGGGGCTTTAGAAAACGCCAGCGATTTGATGGATTCTCTACAGGCGGAGCTGGACCGAGCGCTGCCGGAGCTCGACTCACTGACTCGGAAAGTCGCCCATTGAATGTGCCGCGATCATTCGACGCGGAGAGAGTTGCTTATTGATGAGCGAACAAGTTGCGTCTCACAACAGGATATTGATCGCGGAAGACGATGCGATATCGCTGCGCATGTTGCGGGCGTTCCTTGCGAAATGGGGATACGAGGTTGAGACGGCTGCTGATGGCGCTGAAGCGCTGGCGGCGCTCGAACAGGCAAACGCGCCGCAGCTCGCTATTTTGGATTGGATGATGCCTGGGCTGGAGGGACCGCAGGTCTGCCAAAAGGTTAGGCAACTGAGCGACCGTCCATACACGTATATCCTGCTGCTCACGGCTCGCGGGCAAAAGGACGACATATTGCGCGGGCTGGCGTCCGGGGCGGACGACTATTTGACGAAGCCCTTCGATTCGCACGAGCTCCGCGCCCGATTGCGAGTGGGCGAGCGGATCCTGGAGTTGGAGCGCAATTTGATCGTGGCGCGCGAGGAACTACGCTTCCGCGCGACGCACGACCTGCTGACCGGGATACCCAATCGCGCCGCGGTGTTGGACGCGACGGAACGCGAGTGTTCGCGACAGGTGCGCGAGGGCGGGCCTTTCAGCGTGATCATTCTCGATCTCGACCATTTCAAGAGCATCAACGACACGTACGGGCACCTTTGTGGAGACCGGGTGCTGCGCGAGGCCGCTCACCGAATCGCCGCGAGCATCCGCACGTACGACACCGTGGGGCGATATGGCGGCGAGGAATTTTTGGTGGTGGCGCCGACTACGGATGGGGCAGGCGCTCTAGCGTTGGCGGAGCGAGTGCGGCAGTCCATTGAGGCGTCGCCCATAGAGACGGAAGCGGGGCCGGTGAGGGTGACAGCCAGTTGCGGCGTTGCCAGCAACAATTCCGCCGAAAATTTTTCCGCCAGCGGGTTACTGAAACTGGCGGACGAAGCTTTGTATCGAGCGAAGGCCCTTGGGCGCAATCGTTCGGAATCGGCCACGATGCCGGGCGCAAGGGCGATGGAAGCCGCGGCGGAAGGCACGGAACGAATCTCCGCGAACCCATAAAACACAGCTCAAAACGTGGACCGAAGCAAATTTTGCGACAGTAGCGATCTGGCGCGATGGCTTCGGCGCGAGACGAATCGGCCATACGTAACCGTATGGACGGCGGACAATTTCGAGCGCGAGCATTCGGCGTAAACTCATACGCCTCAAGCAATTTTTGGTGTACAGTGATATGCGTATGTTCGTGCGGTTGCCCCATCGCAACTTCCGGAAAGGGCCGGCCAATGAGCTCCACGAAATCGGGAACGGCTGCCAGTAGCAGCGCGCCCGCTGCAACGGGTAGAGAAACGTTGACAATTATCGATAATCGCAACGGACGACAGTACGAGGTGCCGATTAAACACGACACGATCCGCGCTATCGACCTGCGTCAGATGAAGGTGCACGAATCCGATTTCGGGATGATGAGCTACGATCCGGCGTTTACGAATACCGCGTCGTGTATCAGCAAGATCACGTTCATAGACGGAGACAAGGGAATCCTGCGGTATCGCGGATACTCGATCGAAGAGTTGGCGGAAAAGAGCACGTACCTTGAAACGGCCTATCTAATTTTGCATGGCGAGCTTCCGAACGAGGCGCAGTTGAAGGAGTGGACGTACCACGTCACGCATCACACCTTCATTCACGAGAGCATCAAGAAGTTTCTGGACGGATTCCACTACGACGCGCACCCGATGGGCATGCTGATTTCGACGGTCGCGGCGCTATCGACGTTCTATCCCGACGCGAAAGATATTTTCAATCCAGAGTCGCGGCGCAAACAGACGTACCGGCTGCTGGGAAAAATGCCGACGCTCGCGGCGTTTGCGTACCGGCACAGCCTGGGGATGCCGTTCATCTACCCGGACAACGACTTAAGCTACTGCGGCAATTTCCTGAACATGTTGTTCCGGACGACGGAATTGCAGTACCACCCGAATCCGACGCTGGAACGCGCGTTGGACGTTCTGTTCATCCTGCACGCGGACCACGAGCAGAACTGCTCTTCCACAGCGATGCGAGGGGTGGGAAGCTCGCACGTCGATCCGTATTCCGCGACGGCGGCGGCTACGGCGGCGCTCTACGGACCGCTGCACGGCGGCGCAAACGAGCAAGTACTGCGCATGCTGGTCGAGATTGGGTCCGTGAACAACGTGGCTGCCTACATCAAGCGCGTGAAGGCCGGCGAAAAGCTGCTGATGGGCTTCGGGCACCGCGTGTACAAGAACTACGATCCTCGCGCCAAGATTGTGAAGCGCATCGCGTACGAAGTGTTCGACGTACTGGGGCGCAATCCGCTGATCGACATCGCCCTGGAGTGCGAGCGCATCGCCCTGGAAGATGATTATTTCGTCTCCCGGCGCCTTTATCCCAACGTGGATTTCTACACGGGCCTGATCTATCAGGCGATGGGTTTCCCGATGACGATGTTCCCGGTGCTGTTCGCGATTCCGCGGACTTCCGGCTGGATCGCGCAATGGCAGGAGATGCTCCTCGATTCCGAGCAGAAAATCGCTCGCCCGCGCCAAATTTATCTAGGGCACGATTTGCGCAGCTACATCCCTCCGGATAGGCGCGGTTAGCGGACCACAGACGCTTGGTGGGACGTTTACCCATCGGCGACGGCCGCTTGACTTTCATTCCAGTGCGCTCAAAATAGAATTCCCTTCCTAATTTGTGCCTATCCGCGCGTTTTGCGGACGATTTAGCCCGTGCGAAGTCCTCTCCTTCCGCGACGATAGTCAATTCGCTTTTGAAGCGGCGGCAGCGCGCCCGAGGAGGTCACAACGTGGCTCATGGAATTTGTTGCCTACGGACTCCCGGTTCGATACGGCTGCACGTCATTCAAACGTCACTAAGGAAACCGGATTTCCATGCCTGAACTTCTTTCCAGCAACAACGCCGGCGATGCAAAAACATTTCGTCTTCTTATCGCGGAAGACGACCCCAATGATTTGGAGCTGTGCCTTCGTGGGCTTAGGAAGTCCGGAATCCGCTTTGAGGCGGAAACGGTGACGACGCGCGATGAATTCGTTCGGAAGCTCGGCGAATCCCACTTCGACGTGGTGATTTCCGACTATCGAATGAAGGGATGGACCGGAATGGACGCTCTGACGACCGTCCACGAAAACGCGCCGGATATCCCGGTGATCCTGCTCACTGGAACGCTGGGTGACGAGCTGGCCGTCCAGTGTTTGAAGCTCGGCGTTACGGACTACATCCTTAAGGAGAATATGGCCCGGCTACCGGCGGCGCTTCAGCGGGCACGCGAAGAAACGGAACTGCGCGCAGCGGAAACGCAAGCTATCGCGGCATTGCGCGAGAGCGAAGCGCGCTACCGCGGGCTGGTTGACAACGCGACCTATGGCATTTATTGGGTGGCCGGGAACGGCGAGCTTCTTTTCGTGAATCCCGCGCTCGTGCATATGCTGGGCTACGACTCCGAGCAAGATATGCTCACGGTCAAGAACTCTCGTGAGTTTTACGCGGATTCCGCCGCCTGCGACCGCGTGCACAGCGAATCCGAGAACGGCCGGGTCGATGCGGTCGTGGAGTGGCGCCGGAGGGACGGCAGGCTGATCTCCGTGCGCTTGAATGGCCGTCGGGTGAAGGATCCCGGCCGCGAACACCCTTGCGTGGAAATTATCGTGGAGGACGTGACGGAGCGCCTAAAGCTGGAGAAGCAGCTGGTGCAGGCGCAGAAGTTCGAGGCCATCGGGCAATTGGCGGGCGGCATCGCGCACGATTTCAACAACATGATCGGCGCAATCATAGGATGGGCCGATCTCGGCATTGACGAGACCGACGGCAGCTCGCGCGTTCACCGCCATTTCGAAAAAGTACGCCAGCAGGCCAACCGCGCCGCCGCGTTGACGAAGCAGTTGCTCGCATCGGCTCGCCGGCAAGTTCTGGAGCCACGCACGATCGACTTGAATCAAGTAACGGTCGAGACGCTCAGCCTGCTTGAAAATGTGATTGGGAGAAACATCGAAATCAAGGCTTCGCTAGCGCAAGATCTAGCGGTCATCCGCGCCGATCCCGTGCAAATCGAGCAGGTGCTCATGAATTTGTGCATCAACGCGCGGGACGCAATGCCGAAGGGCGGATTGCTGGCGGTACAAACCTGCAACAGCACCCTTGACCAGGAGTTCTGCACCGTTCAGCCGCAGGCGCACCCAGGAGACTATGCGGTTCTTTCCGTGACCGACACCGGCACGGGAATGGATCGAGCCACTCTCGACCGCATCTTCGAGCCGTTTTTCACCACCAAAGAGGTTGGGAAAGGAACCGGGCTCGGACTCGCGACGGTATACGGAATCGTGACGCAGCATGGCGGGTTCATACAGGTTCAAAGCGAATTGGGCAGCGGCAGCACGTTTCGCGCATATTTTCCGGTCAGCACGGAAACCGCTAAGGCGGAGGCGGAGCGCGATTCCGGCCCGATGCAGCGTGGATCGGAAACCATCCTGATCGCAGAGGCCCACGAAGCGCTGCGCCAAGTGGCGAACGAAACGCTCGTCGCTTTGGGTTACCGGGTGATTTTGGCCGCCGACGGCGAGGAGGCTATCCGCCAGTTCACCCACGACCGCGAGCGCATCGATCTTGCACTGCTCGACATGATGCTGCCCAAGCTCACCGGTATGGATGTGATTGAGCGCATACGCGAACAAAATTCGGAACTGCCCGTGATCCTATCCGCAGGCCATGCCGGCGATACGCCTCGGTTGGGCGGTATTCGGGAACGTGGATGGACTCTCCTGCAAAAGCCGTACTCGCCGCGTGACCTCGCAGGCCGCGTGCGGGAGGCGCTCGACCGTCGCAAGGAGCTAGTACCCGATCTGAAATCAGGCCGCAAGTCCTCGGGCCACTGACTACGACCTACAGCAGACGATAAGAGTTGACACCTCGACTCGCCGCGTGGTAATTGTGGTTCATACGTGGCACCGGCTGAAAGCCGGTTTGCTAGGATGCCCAGGCGCGGAACACCAAAATTCCTGCTGGGTGTCTGGCAACAAACCCCACCCACCCCGGGAGGTAGGAGCCGTTAGGCTTTTGCCTCCCGTTTTTATTTTCAGCAGAGTTTTGTACGACACTCCGGGCTGAATCCGATCCAATCAGGCGTTTTTCTTTAGCTCGGCGAGAACCAACTTGGCAAGCTCTTTCAGTGTGTCGAAAACCCCGTGCCCTGTGACGGCTACCGCCTCCAGGGCCGGTTCGCCTTTCACGGACAGCTGCTTTTGGAGCTCGGCCACGGGCAAGATGTTCGGCAGGTCGCGCTTGTTGAGCTGCAGGACGTAAGGGATGGTAGTGAAATCGAGGTTGTGGTCTTTCAGATGCTCGCGAAGGTTTTCGAGTGTCTCGATGTTGGCGTCGAGCCTCTCCTCCTGCGAATCAGCCACAAAAACCACGCCATCCGCGCCCTTTAGGATTAAGCGCCGGCTCCCCTCGTAAAATACCTGTCCGGGAACGGTATAGAGGTGGAAACGAGTCTTAAACCCGCGAACGGTTCCCAAATCGAGGGGAAGGAAGTCGAAAAAGAGCGTGCGGTCCGTTTCAGTGGCAAGGGATACCATCTTGCCCTTTTGCGCCGTACCGGTGTGCTCGTAAATCCATTGCAAATTAGCGGTTTTCCCGCCGAGGCCGGGACCGTAATAGACAAGTTTGCAGTTGATTTCCCGTGCGGGGAAATTGATAAATGGCACAAATTCCTCGGCGTTTTCGGCCCCGGCGCACCGAAGCCGCGCGTTGGGACCCCGGTCGGAGGCAGCACATTACTTATAGCATAGCCATTTACCCGGGAAAAACGCCCCTTGGACGGACTGTTTCCAACTGACAATCATCGGCGCAGGAAACGACACTTTGTGTCCAATTGGAGCTGTCAGCACGCCTTTATGCCTAGCCCGCAAGGATAATGAACGCTCGACGGATTAGGCGGTCCAACGTGGCCAGCCAGAGCATTCAAGTCCATAGATATCTCATGGGAAGTCGGGCGAAGATTTCGCGCACCTCCGCGCTGGGCAGCTTGGGAGCCTTAGGAAGGGTAGTCACAGCCCGCAGTCCAGTGGCCCGATCCCGAATGATACGCACTTTTCGCGAACGGGTTTTTCGCGGAGTCAAGACGATATGCATTCGCTTTCCTCGAATGGCTCACCGAGGAAAGTTTGAAGATGATATTTAGGATGCGTCGTAGCCTTTGACAATACGGGGGCGAAGGCTGGTGGGCCCTAGTTGACGATCTTAGAACTCTTCCGCTGGGTCAGATCGTCGCCGGAATTCCGCACATTGGGGAGCTCTCGTCACTCCGTTGAGTCGGGATTTTGACCCTCAATTGCTGCTTCACGTTCTGTGATGCGCCGACGCGGGTGAACACAGGAACACACGCAGTGTTCACCCCTAAACATGGGCGTTCCGTTCACCTGGGTCCCGCCGGCAAGGTTCGGTCGAACAACACGCTGCGGAAATCGGCCCTGCAAGGAGACCGCGGACGAAAAGCGCGATTTGGGCGGGAGGACCCGGGTGTTTGTGCGGTTTTGCCGCCCAAACGTGCTCACCGGGTCGCTCCCGCCCAAATTTGTTCTTGCATGCGCCGGGCGTTTCGTCCGAGTTTCGGAAGCGAGAAAACGAAACCACAACATTTCTGAAATCAGGCGCGTATTTTTTCTTTGACAGGTTTTTCCGAGTTCTTGCCCATTAGTATAAATAGAGGGCACTCCGCCAAGTCATGCCTCCAATCTCCTCAGAATTCCAGACCGCTATGCCCTCTACCGCCGACAGCACCAGTTTGTCTGGCCTCCTAACAGCCCAAGGGACCACAGGGGAGAAGTGCATCTCTTCTGATGATTTGCTCGCCCTGCGCACGTTTTTTCTCTTGCTCAACGATTGGGCCGCTTCCGGTAAGAGCGACCGCACGTGTCGAGACGTAGACGCCTCCACACTTCCGCATCCCAGGCAGGCCCAGATTTCTGCGCTGGACTCTAACTCTTAGTTCCCCTGCGGGTATTCGGCTGGAGAATTCAGAAAATTCCTGATATTAGTATGAGGCAGTGAAAAACCTTCCCATTCCACGGCTCGACAGAGAACCTCTTCTGAGGGAAAAACTCGGCAAGTACTGTCGCCTAAACAGAGGGGAAAAATGGGAGGATCCGAGCGGCAGACACCGGGTTGGCTGCTTCGATGCGGCCCAAGCTACCGATGTGGGCTTGCTGATGGGCGGCGCGACGGCAGCGCTGGCCGTGCATGATCCGCCCTACAACCAAGTCGCGTTTGAGGAGCGGAGATTGGCTGAGTATGTCAGTTGGTGCGAAAAATGGGTAAGGAATAGCTACGAGGCGCTTTCAGATGACGCCTCCTTGTACGTCTGGCTTGGAGCCGATCAAACGGACGGTTTCCAGCCCCTCCCGGATTTCATGCTCATGATGAGGGCTACCGGCTTCAAAGCCCGCAGCTTCATCACGATGAGGAACCAAAGGGGATACGGAACCCCAAAGAACTGGATGGCCGTAAGACAGGAGCTGCACAAAAGCCTCTGAAGGCATGCGAACGCATCTTGCTCGCGAGTTCGAATCCAGGCGACATCGTCATCGACTGGTTCTCACATTCAGGCTCGACCCTATTGGCCGCTGAGTCCCTTGGAAGGCGATGCTTCACGATGGAAATTGATCCGCTTTACTGCGAAATATCTATCCGACGACTAGAGCAACTTAGGGCAACAGGAAAACGAGGTTGGCAGAATGGGAATCCCTTCGAGACCGAAATCGCGACGGACCCTGAACTGTCCGAGTTATTCAAGGCGGCCGTCCAAAACGAAACGCAGCAAAGTCTCTTCGCGACGGCGTGATCCTTGGAAAGGCTTCGAGAACAATTAGAAGCTTTGATGGGCCGGTTGGCGAACCCGGAGCAGCTGAAGGCTGCCCTCGCAGACCTCACGTCGGTGTACCCATTCAATGAGTATGAGTACATCATTTCCCATCTCTTGGCTGCCGATAAGTTCACTCTCGACGAGTACCTTGAGCTACGGGATGAGTACATCAACAGAAATCTCTCTCTCTACCTGTTTGAAATAAGCGCTCCGAGAGGCTTCGGTGAAGTGTGGGCACACGCCCATCTTAAAGAACTAGAAGTTATCTCATAAACACATTCAAGCCATTCTCGGCTTGTGACTTATGCGAACTAGCGTAAATCGAGAGCATGGACTTGACCGAGGCGCAGTGGCAAGTTCTCCGGCCCTTGCTCACTCCCCGGCGGCGTCCCGACGGTCGAGGCCGACCGTGGCGCGATGCGCGAGCGGTACTGAATGGAATTCTTTGAGT
>JASHPG010000154.1 GCA_030038275.1 Candidatus Acidiferrales bacterium
CGCGTCCGAGTGTAAACCGGAACTCAGGCACCATGCCAGTCCCCGCGTTGAGACTCGACCCATGCCAATACTTCGGCCTCGCGGAAACGCCAGTATTTTCCCAGCCGATAAGCTGGCAAACGCTCTTGAGATCGTTTGCGCATCCGTCCGTAAACCCAAGAGACCGGCACGTGGAGGAGACCTGCGACTTCATGAACCGTGAGCAACTGGTCCATCTCTCGTTCTGCTTCCACTGTGGTTCCGTTCGCGCGGTCACTCTCTCCAAAACTTAATCTCCCGCTTGCCGAGGAAATTCGCGAAGACGATCCCTCCGCGTGAAGCTCGCGAGTCTGCGCATCAGGCGAGCATGAATCATTTGCTATGAGGCGCGAGCCATGCTGCCGAGGTGGCGCTGGGTTCTTGCGCGGGCCGAATTGAGTTGTGCGGGATTGCATTGGCGTTTTTCTTGGGTTATCTGTCGGTCTCCGTTTAGGCTTGACTTTCTGTATGCGCGCCTATATGTTTGCATACATACAGAGCGGATGCAACCATATTCCACCGGGTTGCATCTGACGCTGCGAAAGGGAGGCTCGCCGGATGCCGAAGAAGCCCGAGAACGAAGAAAGGCCCTTGCAACAGCAAACCCTGTCTCTTCGGATCAGCGACGCGTTGCGTACTCGATTGGAGCGGGCCAAGGAGCTTATATCCTCGAAGACCGGCGAGGCAGTGACGACTTCCGATGTCGCCAAGCAATTCCTCGAATCGGCTAGGGAGGACCGTCTGGAAGTTGTGGACCTGCTGGCCCAGCCGACGGAAACGCTTCTTCAAATTCGGAGGAAGGGCGAAGCGCAGCACGTTCTGTCGCGCGCGGAATGGACGGTCCTTGCCTACTTCGTACAGCAGGGTTTGGAAGCCTTTTCCGACCGGACCCCTAACCCTGTTTCGCGCGAATCCCTGATCGGCGTTTTAGATGCGTTTGTCTCGGTGTTTGAACTGCGGAAGGAACGCACCTCGAAGCTCGACGAGTATTACCTTGGCAATCTACCTACCGAGTGCCGACCTGCCAAAGCGAAAGACACAGGCGAGCAAGTGACTCCCGAAATCGTGCGCCGGACGGTGCTGGAGACTCGCAAACGATTGAGCGATCCGGCAACGAAGTGGGAGCCATTGCTGGCCGCTCGAAATCTGTATGTGATTCTGGAAGAAGAGAAGCTCTCCGGGGCCGAAGCACTAGACCGCGTCCTCCGTCCCTGCTGGCTGATTCTCTGGCGGCTAGCGGCACGAGGCCACTACTTCGTGAAGCAGCAGCCTCTCCGCCCAGCATCGACTCCCAAGGATTCTTTCTATCAGCCTCCCATCCCGTCCGTTAAGGAGGGCGAATATTCGCTTTCGTTTGCCCGTGGAGAGGGCAGCGAGTTCTCTCTTCTTCTGAGCTTCCCAGGTCCTCGCGGGCCTATGTATCCGATTGAGGGATATCCGAAGATCACTGAGTTTCGCGCGATGCTTGCGACGTTGGGACCAGAAGGAGAACGGCGTTGGAACCGCGAGTACTTCCTCGGGTATACCGCGCCATCGGAGGAGGGTAAGGGGAAGGAAGATGTTTGGTTCCGCGGCCACGCCAATGCGATCACGTTCGGTTTCTCGGAGAAGGAGTGGAAGTCGGTACAGACGTTATTTCGCCGCGCCTGGGAAATCCCCGAGGTACGTATGGCCTGGGATGAACTGGCGCTCGAATATGGAGAGCTGTGAGGATGCGCTGCTTCGCAGCGGGAGTTTGCGGACACGCCACCCCAAATTGGGTGCTGCAAAGCGCCGCGCGGCGCTTTTGGTTAACGTGTTCTCGCAGCGCAGCTTAACAAAATCGCGGCGCTGACGGTTAACCTTCGGCGCTTCCGGTTAACTCATTGATTTTGCTAGCCGAAGTAGCGAACAGGTTTTGAAGTTCCTCAGGGAGGTTCCTCCTATGTCTGCCGATCAACTGCGGAGCAGAACCGTAGGTTGCAAGATGACCGAGGCCGAATGTGAGCGACTAGTTGCCGTGGCTGAGCGCGACGGTTTGACGCTCAGCGAATGGTGCCGCGAGGCACTCTTGCAACAAGCGGGTGTGCAAAAACCGCGCGCGTTGGAAGAGGCGGTGCTGGCAGAGATTATCGCGTTGCGGACAATCCTCTTGAATGCGCACTACAAACTGGCCCATGGAGAGGCGCTCACACCCGAGGAAATGCAAAAACTCATTGAGCGGGCAGACCAGGACAAATTCCGCAAGGCGCAGGAGCGCCTTGCGGCGGCTGCTACTGGAGGTGCGAAATGAACCAGGAATGGGGCCGAAACCAGTACGCAGGTGAGTGGCCGAATCCGAAGGCCGCTTGGACGCTTGCCGCATTGCTTTTCGCAGCGGCAAGCATGGCCGCGATTTGTGCATATCGTTATTCCTACGTTCTGACACCGTTGCAGCGGTTCTATTTGAGGCCGTACATCCGCAGTGGACTCCGTACCGAAATTGGTGTCTCGAAAACTGACCGCTATGTGCTGCTAAATGTTGTGGACCGACGAGGCAGCAGGCTGGCACTCAACGAAGAAGTAGCGCCGGTAGCAAGTGTCACGGGAGAGGCGACGTTTTCCCTTACGGATGAAGCAGTCAGAATGGGAGACCAACGGCTGGTTTTCCAGCAGGGACAATATGACAACGCCAAGCTGCATGCGTTCTTAGGTCACTGGATTTACCGCGACCAAAGCTTCACGGACTTTTTGAGGCCAGCCCTTTGGGGTGGGCTGGGAGTGTTCTTTGTAGGCTTGCTGGTAGCCATACCCAAGGACGCTGCGCGCGCCCGCGCACGGAAAGAGGGGCGCAGACTCAAAGGGCCGGAACTTGTGACCGTGCGCGACTTCAATCGCAGAAACCGATCAGATGGCATCCGGTTCGAACAGAAACAGAGTTTCTTACAGAAAACGTTCGGAAGGGTTCCCACTCTAAGGCTCCCTCGCGCCATTGAGCCAAGCCACATCCTCATCATGGGTGATACGGGGACCGGCAAGAGCACCCTCATCCGAAGAATCTTGTTGCAGATCGAGGAGCGTGGCGAGACGGCCATTGTCTACGACCCGGCACTCGATTACACGCCGGAGTTCTACTCGCCTGAGCGTGGCGACGCGATCCTGAATCCGCTCGATGCCCGGATGCCCTATTGGAGTCCCGGCGAAGAGCTGAGAAATGATGCCGAAGCGCTCACCTTAGCTGCGTCTCTTTTCCCCGACCGGCACAATGAGAACCCGTTCTTCGTTGAAGGCCCGAGAAAAATCTTCGCGCATCTTCTCACGTTCAGACCGACACCGGACGAACTCGCTTGGTGGATGTGTCATGAGGATGAAATCGACCGGAGGGTGAAAGGCAGCGAGTATGCCGCGATGATCGACCGTCAGGCTCCGGCGCAGCGGAGCGGTGTGCTGGCATCCCTGAACATGATCGCCGACACCCTCAAGCTGCTTCCCTCAGAGAAAGAAACTACGGCGCGATGGAGCGCGGCGGAATGGTCAAAACAGAGGAAGGGTTGGCTTTTCCTCACGAGCACACCAGAAACGCGCAAACGGCTTATCCCCTTAACGAGCTTGTGGCTCGATACGCTTGTATTGCGGTTGATGAATCAAGGGCAGACCAACAGTCAAAAGACTTGGTTCGTTCTGGACGAACTCGCGAGCCTCCAGCGATTGCCACAATTGCATACCGCCATCACGGAAAACCGCAAGTCGAACAATCCGGTTGTGCTCGGCTTTCAGGGACGCAGCCAGCTTGAAACGCGCTACGGGCATGAGGCGGAAGCAATGCTGTCGCAGCCCGCGACAAAAATCTTCTTGCGCACGAGCGAGTGCCGTGCAGCCGAGTGGATTTCAAAAACGATTGGCGACGTTGAAATCGAGAGACTGCGCGAGAGTCGTTCGAGCGGACAGTCGGGTCGGCAGCGGAACACCAAGAGCTACAACTTGGAACGCCAGGTCGAACCACTTGTAATGGCGTCGGAGATCGGCGGGCTTGCCGACCTGTGCGGCTATCTCAAGAAAGGAAATCTTGTCGTGCGGATGAACTTCCCGTTCATCAAATTGCCGAGCAAGCATGCGAAGTACATTGAGCGGCCAATGAGAAAACGGGCCGAGGAGCCGCCGCGAGCGGGAGCGGTAGTCGTTGGAGCGAACGAGATGCCCGAGCAGAAAATCACCCTGAGTGAAGTAAAGCAAGACCGTGAACATCAATTGGCTCGAACCGGCCCGACACAAGAGCACTTCTTCGAATAGGGCCGATCCGTGCTGACCATCTCGAATCCCTTGAGCGCAAGCCAAGCCCAGGCGTATCACGCCGAAGAGTTCAGCAACGCCCGCGAGAACTATTACACGCAAGGCGACCAGATACAGGGCGAGTGGCACGGGAGACTTGCTGAGCAGTGGGGTCTCAAGGGTGAAGTGCGTGAGGAGCACTTTCAGCGGCTCTCCGAAGGCCAGCACCCGGTCACGGTCGAGCAGCTCGTCCGCCACAAAGCCGCACGGGAATACGTGAACGAACACGGCCAGAAAGTACGGACGATGGAGCACCGCGCGGGTTGGGATGCCACGTTCTCCGCACCGAAGAGCGTGTCGCTCACTGCTCTGGTGGGCGGGGACGAACGGGTGCGTGCAGCGCATCAAGAAAGCGTAGCCGTCGCACTCGATGAACTGGAACGATACGTCCAAGCTCGAATCGGCGGAAATCTGCCAGCGGAAACAACCGGCAAATGGGTAGCGGCAAAGTTTGAGCATGACACCGCGAGGCCCGTGGACGGCTACGCGGCGCCTCAACTGCATACCCATGTGGTTTTCTTCAATCTTACTGAAACGGAAGGCGGGAAAGCCTACGCGCTACAGCCCAGAGAACTTTACAGGACGCAGCAATACGCGACGGCAGTGTACCGCTCCGAACTGGCCATGAGGCTCAAGGGATTAGGATACGAGGTCGAGCGCGGAAAGAGTGGACAGCCTGAAATCAAAGGTTATTCCGAAGAATACCTCGCCGCATCAAGCCCACGTCGTCAGCAGATCGAAGAGCATCTGGCTAAGGAGAATCAGCGAGGAGCTGACGCGGCGCAAATCGCCGCGCACAAAACACGTCAAGCCAAGCTCACTCTCTCCCATGAAGAAGTGAAACTGCATCATCGGGAGATGGCGAAGGCGTTCGGAGATCAACCGGAACGTGTGAGGGCCGCAGCCACGGAGAAGGCAAGCCGTGTTGAACACGAAGCTCCACACACAACGGCGCGGTCTGCGGTGACATTCTCGAAAGAGAGAAATCTAGAACGGGAAGCTGTAGTCGAGGAGCGCGAGTTATTGCGGGATGCGTTGAGGCGCTCGATGGGAGAGGCAACACTGACTGAGGTCCGCGCCGAATTCGAGAAACGCATCAAGGCCGGCGAATTCATCGGAGTAGAAAAGAAACTCGACGCACCATGCCGTGCATACACAACTCAGGAGATGATTGATTACGAGCAGGACACGATCCAAGTCATGCGCGAGGGACAAAACAAACATCCGGCGATTGTTAGTGCGGATACCCGCAGAAGAGTCGAGACGGGCCATCCGCATCTAAACGAAAGCCAACGGCGAGCTGTCGAGCAAATCCTCGCGAGCCGGGATCAGGTCACAGCACTGGAAGGTGTCGCTGGGTCGGGCAAGACTACTTCCCTCACGGCAATTCGAGAAGCAGCAGAGCGCGAAGGTTTCACAGTAGAAGGCTTTGCGCCAACGTCGCGTGCAGCGCAGAAGCTTGCCGAGGCCGGGATCGAGTCGAACACCTTGCAGCGGCATCTTGCATGGACCGACAAAGAGCATAGCGGACAAAAGCGGCTCTACGTTTTGGATGAATCCAGCTTGGCAAGTACGAAGCAGATGAACGGATTCCTCCACAGGCTAAAAGAGAATGACCGTGTCCTATTGGTAGGCGACACACGCCAACACCAAGCCGTCGAAGCCGGTACCCCATATCAGCAGCTACAGGAAGCTGGAATCCAAACCGCAAGGCTCGACGAAATTGTGCGGCAAAGGGACCCGGCGCTCAAGGCAGTAGTTGAGAAATTCTCGCACGGCCACGTGCGCGAGGCGATGGAGAAACTCGACGCGCAGGGCCGCGTGCACGAAATCTTCGACCGCGACGAGCGGCTAAAAGAAATCGCGCGGGAGTACGCACGGCAGCCGGAAGGAACGCTGGTGGTGTCGCCCGACAATCAATCGCGCCGGGAGATCAACGAAGCGATCCGTCACACGATGCAGAGCGAAGGTCAGGTCAAAAACGAAGAACACAAATTCCGGGTGTTGGTAGCGCGACAAGAGATCACCGGAGCGGATCGGCAATGGGCCACCCAATACGAGCGGGGCACCGTGGTCCGGTACACGCGAGGCAGCAAAGCGTATGGCATCGAAGCGGGAGAATATGCACGTGTGCGAAGCGTGGATCAGAAAGAGAACCGCGTAACGGTGGAGCAGGAGAACGGCGAGCAGGTGAGTTACGATCCGCGCCGCCTGCACGGCGTGACGCTCTACCAGGAAACCGAGCGCAGCTTTGCCGAAGGAGACCGCGTGCAGTTCACCGCGCCAGATCGAGAGCGGCACATCGCCAACCGCGAGCTAGGCACTGTCGCGAAGATCGACGCGCGCGGGAACGTGCAGGTGCGTCTCGACTCAGGTCGCGCAGTCGCGTTCAACGTAAAAGAAAATCCACATCTCGATCACGGATACGCGGTGACAAGCCACAGCAGCCAGGGACAAACCGCCGACCGCGTTCTGGTGTACGTGGACACCGAGCAGGTGGGCGAGAAACTCATCAATCGGCGCTTGGCTTACGTGGCGGTGTCGCGTGGCCGCTACGATGCGCAAATCTACACCGGCGACAAATCCCATCTCGCCGAGCAACTCTCGCGCGATGTATCGCACCGATCTGCTATCGAAGCAACGCACGGGTTCAGGCCAACGGCGAATCACACGGAGAGTTCCCCTGGTGGAAGACAGGGCCAAGAGCACACGCAGGCTGCAAGTCACGGAATGAGTAGGTGACCCACGGTGCGTTAGGCGCGCGAGACTGGTATTTGTCGGGGGTTGTGACACTGAAGACGGCCCAAAAGGTCGGCTTCGCTCCCAGCTTCCACTGAGGGATATGGGGATGCACAACGTATTGTACTCCCTTGCCGACTAAAATTCTTCGCGCTCTCGCCACCGTCAAAGAGGCACGCTCCCTCGCGCGGATTACAAGTCTAATGGTGACAATTGCATTAATTCCGTGTATAAATGTTACATCCCTTGGGAATTCACCTTAAGGAGAGCACCCAGCCATGAAATCATACAAGTTCCTAATTCCTATTAGTGTTGCCGCCGCCGCCCTCGGTGGAAGCGCAGCTAAGGCGGATGCAAAGACCGAAGCGCCGAAGTCAAAAGAGATTGCCGCCAGTCCTGTCGAAAAAGAGGCGTTCCGCCAAAAATACGTACAGAACGGCGAAGAACATGCTCTCCTCATGCGCTTATCCGATGAAGGCATTCTTTATGCGCAGCACGATTCGCATTCATCCCATGATTCGCATTCATCGCACGCCTCTCACTCTTCTCATCAATCATCAACGTAACCTCGATTCGATTCGTGCCGCGAACAATTCGGTCCCAATGCGGTTTCAGACACACTGCGCTCACGATTTTGGCGGATTATGAATCTTGAGGTCACCTTTGATTCGGCAGTTTATTCCATGGATGCCGTTAAAGCGGCTTGCTACAAATTCGTTGATCGCTTTTCCCCAGACATCGAATTCGATCACGGAAAAATCGTTTGCCGTCTGCAGTTCGATGACAAATTGGCGCGTTCAACAGCCGAATCGTATATAGAAAACCTCAAGAAGGAGGTCCTCGATCAGGATTTACGTCTCAAGCTGAAGACTGAAACGGAGCCGATACGTAACTTGATCCTCGCTCACGCTTTTTCAAAGACCGGATTGATCCGTGATGACTGAATTCCACCAAATCGCCTCGTACGAACCCCAGTCTCCTAAGTACCAACTCCTGCCATTCCGGCTTACTGAATTGAACGACGAGAAGTACGTGCTAACGAATATTGCAGGCGAATATCTGATCGTCTCGAAGGATATTGTTCCCAGGCTCGTAAACCATCAACTATCGACTGATGATCGCGCCTACATAGAGTTGCGGGCGCGCCATTTTTTAATGGACAGCGCAACAGCGATTGCTCCGGATCTGCTGGCAATCAAATTGAGAACTCGATATGAGCGTTTGGCCAACTTCACGAGCTTGCATATGTTTGTCGTTACCCTTCGGTGTGAACATAGCTGCCAGTATTGCCAAGTTTCTCGACAATCTGACGATAAGCGGCAGTTCGATATGTCACTGGCGGATGCGGATGCCGCTCTTGACCTTACGTTCCGATCTCCTGCTCCCTATATAAAGATCGAGTTTCAGGGAGGAGAACCTCTACTCAATCGCGACCTCATCCGCCATATCGTTTGCGAAGCCGAACAGAGAAAGCCCGCCAAGCAGATTGAATTTGTGATTGCAACTAATCTGGCTCTGATTGATGCAACATTCCTTGACTTCTGCTACAAGCACGACATCAAGATTTCAACCTCCCTGGACGGTCCCCGAGATTTGCACGATCGAAATCGGCCTCGACCGGGAAACGACAGTTACGAGAAGACCATCAATGGCATTCGGCAGGTGCGCGCCGCCCTTGGTAAAAATAAGGTTTCAGCGTTGATGACCACAACGGAAGCCAGCTTGGGTCGGGTGAAAGATATCATTGACGAGTATCTGGCCCAAGAATTCAAAGGCATTTTCCTGCGACCACTATCACCCTATGGTTTCGCTATCAGAACGAAATCATACATGCGGTACAACACGGATCGATGGCTAGAATTCTATAAGCAGGGCCTCGAGTACATAATCCAACTTAACAAGCAAGGAATTGAATTCAGAGAATTTTATGCGAGCACAATATTGGCGAAAATGTTGACTAGCTCCGATCCTGGCTTTGTGGATTTGATGAGCCCTTCGGGAATAGGAATCGCCGCTGTCGTCTACAACTATGATGGGTACGTTTATCCGTCAGATGAAAGCCGCATGTTGGCCGAGATGGGAGACCAACATTTTCGGCTCGGGCATGTCCGGCAGAACTCGTATAATGAAATCTTCCTCTCACCGAAGTTGCTGAAACCAATTGAAGAATCGTTCGCGTTCAGCAACCCGATGTGTCACGACTGCGCTTTCGAACCCTATTGCGGTGCTGATCCCGTGTTCCACTGGGCCATGTACAAAGATTACGTTGGACGAAAGCCGGAATCTGAGTTCTGCCGCCGAAATATGGCAATCTTTCAGCATTTGATTGAACTGATGGAAGGCGACCTTTTGGTTAAGCAGTTGTTTCTTAGGTGGGCGAACAGATGTTGAAACTCGGTGGCAATATCGATCCGCTGACTCAAGCAGGTGAGTACGGCGACGCTCTCTTCACCATAACGGCTGATCCATTTCTGCCTAAATCTATTAGGAATCGTTTCGCATTGCTGACGGAAGACTCGCTGGATGCTCCGGGTTATGGCGTACAGTTGGTAACGAACAACGGCGGCAAAGATGACGAGGCTCCGAGGCCCAATGTGAGGATTTATCGCTTACCGGTTCACTTCAATTATTTGCGGCCCGGCGATATCGTATTTATCGACAACAAACGACATTTCCTGCGCACCCTTTTCCGAAGGGAATCACGTCACAATTCGATCTTACTAACGGAGCAATGCAATCACTATTGCCTGATGTGCTCCCAGCCGCCCAAGAAAACCGACGATTCTTATTTGCTTCGACGGACCTCCGAACTCATAAAGATGATTCCCACGGACACGCGAAGCATCGGTTTCACGGGTGGCGAGCCAACGTTATATGGCGAGGCTTTGATCGAGCTTATTAGGCAGGCGAAACTTCAGCTCCCGAATACATCCATCGGGCTACTAACCAATGGTCGAAGGTTTGGGAATAAGGATTTTGCCGCACGATTTGCAGAAGTCGATCACCCGGACTGCATGCTAGGGATACCAATCTATTCTGATGATCCCGTTCGCCACGATTACGTAGTGCAGGCGCGAGGCGCTTTTGATGAAACGATGCGGGGCATTCTTAATCTCAAACGCTATGGTCAGAAGGTGGAGATCAGAATCGTTATTCATAAGCAAACAATTAATCGGATCGTAAACACGTGTGAATTTATCTGCCGGAATCTCCTATTCGTCGATCACGTCGCCCTGATGGGGCTTGAGATCACCGGATTCACCAGACCAAATCTGGACCTGTTGTGGATCGATCCCTACGAATATAGGGATGCCTTGAGCGAGGCCATGCACGTTTTGAACTCGTATGGCATGAATGCATCTGTCTACAATCACCAATTGTGCGTTGTGAACAGAGATGTCGAACGCAATTACCGCAAATCGATCAGCGATTGGAAGAATGAGTATTTAGAAAAATGTGCTCCGTGCACCCGCAAAGGCGAATGTGGCGGGTTCTTTTCCTCTTCCAAGATGTACAAACACAGTGCGTACATCACGCCATTCGTCTGATACCGGGCCGCTGGGCGGCTCTCTTTGGCAGCCCTCTGCGTTCTTAAGAAAATGTGGGACAGCAATTGTGGAGGCGTCCTCAGGGTATCCAGTTATTGATGTTGCGTGCGGGGCGGGTCGCAATGCATTTTATCTAGCATATCTGGGCTGCACCGTCATCTGCATAGATCGGGACCTGAGCACTCTTCGGCAAAACTTGGTGCATCCGGAACTCTCCAAGCGTTTAACGCTCATAGAAATGGATTTGCTCGCTGACCCTTGGCCGTTTCAAGAGCGGATGATCGGGGGAATCGTGTTGGTGGATTTTCTTGATCGTTCGCTCTTTCGGTTTTTCCAACGATCCCTGATCACAGGTGGGTATCTCCTCATTGAAACGATCTCCAATAGAGGCGGCAATTATCTGGAATTGCCCAAAGCCAGCGAACTGAGGCAGACATTGGAGAAATCATTTGAATTCGACGCTTATGATGAACGCGAAGCAGGCCCAGGCCATGCAAATGCCGTCACGGTCAGAATGTTGGCAAAACGGCGATGAAGACCTCTTAAGAATTCTGGCGGGCAGTGGTTGGGAGCAAGTTTGGGAGCAGAAGGCGCATGCGAAGCGTTCGGCAGGCCCAGGCTACGGAATAACTGACGCTTTATGCTTGTTAAGAGCGGCAGTCAGATTTGTCAGGAGCGGACGAAAAGCAGAAAAGTCAATCGTATCAGCCTTCGGTCGCACAACCTTATGGGCGAAAATCTTTTTGCTGTAATGCTTGTCCTTATCGAAGCCATCGCCCGGATTGAATGTCTTGCCGTCAATTGCCGTGGACTTGCTTGAAGCATCGAAGAGGTCCTCGATCCTCGACGCGATTCCGCCAGCTCCAAGTGGCGTTGGCACGGCGTACAGATTCTTGATGATGTGGACAAAAGGCTCCGTGCCGCTGACAACCACCTTGGAGACATCCTTTATCGTTTTCCTGATGGTCTTAGCGCCGTCGTCGTTGTCATACAAAATGACCACCGGGTTCGTTAGTCCAGGACCCGTGAACTCTTTGGTCTCTCGCTTGTATGCTCCGATGAAATTGCTCAGCACGCTGCTGCCGCCGTCCTTGAGATCAAGGAGTCGCGCTGTGCTCGATTTGGGATATTTGTAGAGCCTGAGTTTTAGACGAATCTTTTTGTCCGACATGACTTCAGCTAGCACAGGGAATTCCGTCGCAAGGCTTCGAATCGCATGCGTGAGGTAGACGTTGTCGGTTTCCCCCTCGCAGATAACTACGGGAGCTTGAGCTGCGTAGAACGTGCTATAGATCAAGAACTCCCTGTAGACCTTCTCATTGGACGACCTCTCGTTGGGCAGCGCATCCGATGTGTGAATCTTGTTGTAAACCTCGATGCTATCGATGAAACCCAACATTCCGTGAAGCTCGTTTAGCGTACCTGGATGTTTTTCCAAGACCGCTTGTCCGTCTTTGTGCGTCACCCCAAGGATTTGGAATGTGCCCGTCTTAACGAGGCTGCGGACCATCGCGCGTACGTTGTGACGGTACTCCCATCGAACATTGATCTTCTTATTGACGACGAGGCCAGTTACATTCTGTCGCGACGTTCTGTACATCTGGTGCGTCTTTGTCGCGTTGATGCGAAAGCCGGTGCGCCCGATGACCTTCTGCAACGCTTCACCGGGCAACCACAAATGGGAGGCAGCGCCGTCAATACCCGACGGCACGGCGATATCCGCCGGAAAGTCCTTCTTGTTGGTCGAGAACGTCAGATCGTCAGCATATCGGGAATACGTGCACCCGGACTCTGACGCCAACCTCACCAGTCGCATGTCGAGCAAATGAGCGACCAGATTAGAGATCACGGGCGAGCAGGGGCTTCCTTGCGGCAGCGAATTTTCGTGACACGCGATCTGCGCAATCACAGTCGCGGCTTCTTCGTGCAACTCAAAGTCTCGGTTTTTCAGCAGAAAACCGCGCACCCTGCCGAAATTGATTGATGGGAAGAAGTCCTCTAGATCGAGATTGAAGACCCATCGGCGATGGCGGTGCTGGCGAGCGTTTGTAATGATAGACCGCTTGCGCTTGAATCCGTGGGCCGTCCGATCTTTACGCTGCTTCGCAGTATTTATTTCTTCAACGCAGTCTTGCAGGAGTTCGGATAATTTGCGCTGTAGGAGCTTCAAGGCATCAATAGGTGCCTTGATCGTTCGTTGGTCGCCGTTCCGTTTGGGAATTTGGAATGTCTTGTACTTCGTCGTCTCAGGCTGCTTATACAAAATATATGAAACAGCCTTCGGCTTGAAATCCAGCAACTTCGCCACATCACTCAGCGATTTTGCAGCTTCAGAGTGACGAGTCTGGACATGCGTCACGATAGGGCGACTCACCGGCACTCCTATGCGATAGTCAATGCGCAACGGAAATACGCGTAATCGCACACGGCGAGTCAGCATACTCCCTCACATTTGTTTCAAATGCCACGAAACATGGCACAAAATCTGCCGGTGAGTCTCGGGCATTCTACCACGGTGTCCCGCTCTGTTTGGCAGGCTGTCTCGTGGTGACTCTCGATAAGTAGGCAATTCGATAGCGATCCAGAATTGATTTTCAAACGCTTGTCCCGCCCGGCTTCCGCTATCAACGTTCGCGCCAGATAAACGGCGTTCTGTCACGCCCGCTGCGACCCGCTCCAGCCGCAAACTGCGAGTCACTTCCTTTTTGCCCTTCCGGTGAGTGCGTTTCGATTCGGTCCCTGTGCCTGGTTGAAGGGACCGAATCTCAACTCACCGAAAGGACAAGAAAATGAAATCAGAACAAATCAGACAAATCACAAGCCAGGCAATCGAGGAGCTAGTCGCGGCGCTCAAGGCCGGTAGCAGTGAAGCCTTGACGAATTATCTCGCAGCGATGGGCCGATTCCACCGTTACAGCTTTTTCAACGTCATGCTCATCGTGCGCGCTTGCCCCAATGCAACGCACGTGGCCGGATATCAGACGTGGAAATCGCTCGGACGCTACGTCAAGAAGGGCGAAAAAGGGATTATGATCCTTGCTCCTCTCTTTCGTCGCCGCACAAACGAAAGCAATGAAGCGGACAATGCCAGCTTGGATTCCAGCGACTCCCGGACACTGACGGGCTTCCGTGCCGTTTATGTTTTCGACGAGAGCATGACTGGAGGAAATCCTTTGCCCCAAATCGGCTGCGTCAACGGCGATCCAGGCGCGCATCGCGAGCGGCTCGAACAGTTCGTTCGGGACCAGGGCATCGCACTAGAATATTCGGCTGATATCGCGCCTGCGAAGGGCGTCTCAGAAGGCGGGACAATCAAGCTGCTACCCGACCAGTCCCCGGCTGAAACCGTGGCGACGCTGGTACACGAGCTAGCCCACGAGCGGCTTCACCGCACTGAGCGCCGCGCGAGCACAACGAAGCGCCTCCGCGAGACGGAAGCCGAGGCCGTCGCTTTTGTGGTTTGCCAAGCCATCGGCCTTGAGACCGGAACGGCGAGCGTGGATTACATCTCGCTGTGGAATGGTGACGCCGCTGTGCTTCTTGAGAGCCTCGAACTCGTGCAGCGCACGGCTACGGAAATTATCGCAGCGATTACCGCAGACAAGCCCCTGCCTCCCGAAGGCGGAGGCTAGGCTCAAGCTTTGACGCTGTCAGGATGCAAGGCTGCGACACCATCAAAACGGCCAAAATCCGCCACGTTCAGTGTGAGGATATGGCTCACTCCGTGGATGTACATGGCCGCTGCTAGGCGCGCATCGTAAACCTGAACTCCAGAAACGCTGTGCTTTAGCACAATCCTTCGCCACTCGCGGTAAACCGCCTCATTATCTGGCAGCAGACTCATCCCGGTTTCTATCGCGCGCACTTCGCGCTCGCTCTCGCCTACTGACAAACCGAGGCCATTGCGTTCGACGGGCCGAGTCATCGCATTCCAGAATTCTGCGATGTTCTGGTGTGTGTAGTGGAGCGTTGTGCCCTGTCCTGCGAGACGTGCGAGGGCGGTATCAACCAACTTGTGCTGAGGATCAGAGCGGCGTGTGATGCGCAGCAGAATGTTCGTATCGACCAGACACGAAGCAATCGCCATTTAGTTGTGTTCCTGATATATCCATTCGCGGGAGATTGTCTCTGGCAAAGGCGGAATCTTGTCGGAGAACTGTGCGAGCGAGTCCAGCCATGTCCGTATCTCGGCTGCGGTTTGTGGCCGATGAGTTTCCGACGGCTGCGCTTCCACTTGCTGCGCCAGAATCTCTTCGATGTATGCCTCGACCCTCAACCCGCGCGCTTTGGCTCGGGCAGCGATTTCGTCGGGTATCTTGACCGTGATTTCCATCCACACAATTTAGCACGAATCGGCGGCCAGCGACATCTTGACTGGCAGCATCGGAAACACAATGTCGCAGCTAAGATCAGTCGAACATTGGACGCATCAAGCCGGTCATGTTGCCTGTCACAGTAACCTGTCACAGCTTGTCACAGTAGCGGCTGGCAATATTGCAGTGGCCTTCAAGCACGAGGGCGCGCTTCTGCATTTTGCCAATCCAGTCTTCCATCAGTTTGGCCGCATCCAGAAATCCACGGGCGCGCTCAATCCTTGTCAGCGCCGCTGTGATAGCATGTGTAATCGTGAATCGTGGTGCGAAGCTCATGGCAGTTCATTTACACCGCGCTTATTGTGCCAGATGCTTCCGAGGAAGACATTGAAGAGTGGCGCGACTCGAATTGTTTCGGCCCTAAAAACTGTGCAGTTCGTTCCGCGCCTAGTTGGCGCTCAGGCTTATTTGGCCGAGGCGTTGTTCCCAAGTTGTTCCTCAAAAGTCACGAAAACGACCCGGAATAATCGATCCCAGGTAGGGGATCATGAATTTGGGAACAACTTGGGAACAAGTAGTGCCAAATACCGTCAAAAACCGTCTATCACGACATAGGTAAAGGCAAGAAAAGACAGCCACATAGTATTCTCGGTTCTCATTTGCAAGCAGGGGGTCGCCGGTTCGATCCCGGCCACGTCCACCAACCACTGTCCGCAATTTCAATCGCTTCCTCTGAGTTCGTCCCTATCCGATGCACTATGCCACGGGGGAATACCCGCAAAATTCGCAAGCTGCAGGCCGCCGGCACAGAATTCGCAACACAGTTCGTTTTAGCGTTTTAAGCTCCCCCAGCCACTAGCTATTAAGCTTCCGGAACTGCTTTCCGCGCGCCGTGAACTCTGATAGCATCAAATGTTGCCAATTACTTTCATTTTTACTGTGGAGCAATCGAATCATGGCATTAGCATGTGAAATCTGCGGCAAAAAGCCTCATTACGGCAACTCCATCAGCCACGCGCATAACGTCACGCGGCGTCGCTGGAATCCCAATCTGCGCCGCGTCCGCGCCGTCGTAAACGGTGTGCGCAAGCAGGTGCGCGTCTGCACCTCCTGCATCCGTTCGGGCCGCGTCAAGAAAGCTGCCTGAGACCTGCGCCCCAGAGAATTGGGTGAGGAGTTGGGATTGAAGCCGAAAACTCTGGTCATCGCGACGGCGTTGGCGGTTTGCGCGGTTGCCGTCGGATGCCGGAAGGAAATAGCGCCTGGCCCGAACGTCTGGGCCGTTGTGAATGGCAAGCAGATTCTCCGCGAAGACGTTGAGCGCGTGTACCGCTCCCGAGTGAATTCCGAAGCTCCAGCGCCCTCCCATGAGGAAGCGCTTTCGCTTAAACTCAGTATTCTCGACGAACTCATCAACAGCCAGATACTTCTCGACCGCGCCGAGAAGATGAATGTTGTCGCCAGCGATGAGGAGGTGGAAGACCATTTCACGCAGTCGAAGGCGCCCTACACCGAACAAGAATTCCAGCAGAGACTTCAATCCAGCGGCCTGACCATCGACGACCTGAAAAGCGACATCCGGCGGCAGCTATCTATCGATAAGCTGCTGAATCGCGAAGTGGTGGCGAAGATCGCCATCACGAATCAGGACATCACGGACTTCTACAACAAAAACAAGTCGCAGTTCGACGTGGCCGAGCCGCAATATCACATCGCAGAAATCGTCGTTACTCCGCATCCCGACCCGACGGTTCACAATCGCAAAAACAGCAAAGCCGATAACGAAGCGGATGCCGGCCGGAAAGCGGCCATGTTGATTCAGAAGCTCGGCGCCGGGGCGGACTTCACCGACCTTGCCATGGATTATTCCGAGGATCCCAGCGCATCCACCGGCGGTGATATTGGCTTCATTCCGGAATCATCGCTGAACCGCTCCGATCCAGCGCTCAAAAAAGCGGTGCTGTCGCTCAAGCCCGGGCAGTTCAGCCAGCCGGTTCATACCAAGGACGGCGGCTACACGATTCTGAAAGTAATCGCGATCGAACCGGCCGGCAACCGGCAGCTTTCCGACCCGCAGGTTCAGCAAACAATTCGCAACGCGCTGCGCACGCGAAAAGAGCAGCTTTTGCGCTCCGCCTATCTAACGGAAGCGCGCGACGAGGCGCATGTGACCAATTACCTTGCGCGCGAAATTCTGGAATCCGCCGGCAAGCTTCCCGATTCAAATTAGATTTGCAATTTTGCGCCAGCCCCGCGAAAATTCAGTCCGCGCCAGACGCAATTAATGCAACTGTCGCGGCATTGATCGGAGGCAATCATGAACGAGGAGATGTCGGAAAAGCTAGCGATTCGGGAGGCGCAGGAGAATTGGGTCGTCTGGCGAGATGCGGGCGACTGGGAACAGTTTAGAACCGTTTGGGCGGACGATGGCCGCATGATGGCTACCTGGTTTCAAGGCACGGGAGAGGAGTTCGTTCGCGTCAGCAAGGAAGGTTTCGAGAAGGGCGTAAACATCCTGCATACGTTGGGCGCGTGCTCCATCGAGGTAGCTAAAAACCGCGCCATTTCGCAAATCAAAATGTCGATATTGCAGCGCGCCAAGGTGCACGATATCGTTTGCGACGTGACCTGCGTAGGCCGATTCTTCGATTTCTTTGAAAAGCGCGGCGGCAAATGGCTGCTCGTTCTGCGCCAGCCTATTTATGAAAAAGATAGAATCGACCCGGTTGATCCCGCAGCGACGCTCCGGCTCGATGGCGAGCTGCTTAAGAAATTCCCCGAGGGCTACTGCCACCTTGCATATCTTCAGTCGCAGAACGGATTCAAGGTGAAGCCGGACATGCCCGGCCTGAGGGGGCCAGATGTACAGAAACTCTACGCGAGAGGGAAAACCTGGCTTGCAGGCGGGTCGCCGTACTAGCGGAGTCTCTGATTCAAGACACGGCGAGCAGCCGACGAGTCGCGCGAAGCATGAACCTTGCCGAACAAAATCAGTTGAAGAGAGCTGCCGCGGAATCTGCCGCAGCTCTCGTGCAGGACGGAATGATTCTCGGCCTGGGCACCGGCTCGACGGCAGCTCTTTTCATCCAAGCCCTCAGCCGCAGGCTTGCCGCGGATGGACTGCGCATCAAGGGCATCCCAACCTCCAGCAATACGGAAGACCTCGCGCGCAGTTTGGGAATTCCGCTTAGCAGCTTTGCTGAAAACGCGCAGATTGACCTCACGGTGGACGGCGCAGACGAGATCGAGCGCGGCACGGTCTGCCTGATCAAGGGCCGCGGTGGCGCCCTGCTTCGTGAGAAAATCGTCGCGGCGGCGAGCCAACGAATGGTCGTGATCGCGGATGAAACCAAGCTCGTGGACCGGCTCGGCTCACTGGTTTCCGTGCCGGTCGAAGTGGTGCGATTCGGGTGGCAGGCTACCGCTCGAAACCTTGCGAAAATTGGAGGCAATCCGTCTCTGCGATTAGGTAATGACGAGACGCCTTACGTGACAGACGGCGGGAATTTCATTATGGATTGCGCATTTGGTCCAATAGCCGAACCAAAAGAAGTTGCGCATCAACTCGATCACGTCGTGGGAGTAATCGAGCACGGACTTTTTCTTGGCTACGCCAGCGAAGCAATTGTTGCAGGGCGAGAAGGCCTGAAAACCTACATAAGATCTGGAAACTGAATGGCAGGACCAGGCACATCGGAGCCTGGCTTCCAACGCGAATCCATTAGCGGGAAAGATTCTCCGCAGCTCCGCCAGGATTACCGTTTCCAATAACCAAATCGCCTTCAGTTTCCGCCAGCGATCACCCAATCTTGTGGATAGACAGCATCGAGCGCGCCCCACAACGCCTTCAGGGTTCTCTCGGCGGAACAGATTGCGCTGAAGGCGTCGCTTTCTGGCCTAGTCACGAGCCACGAGCGCCACGCGGCGCGGTTACGAGCGTCCGTTTCCCGGTACGCGAGGAAGTATGTCGCCGCCCGCGGCTCGTCAACATCATAAAATCTCCGCAGGCCGACAATCTTCGCCGCCGAAAGCTCCGGTACTTGCGCCTCATATGCGTAGAACGCCGCAGCCGCTTCAGCCATGGTTCCATGCGTGGCGACTTCATCAAAAGTATCGAGCAGGGCTGCGATCGCCGGCAGCGGGCGCGCCGCACGAATCGAGCTTTCGCTCACGCCGAAAGACTGCGCGAACTGCCGCCAGAGCATCGGATGGGGCGCGGCCGAATCCAGCTCATGGGCGAGATTTTCGCGTACGATCGCAGCGAGCGGCAGAGGAGCACGTTCAGCTACTTTCTTGAGGTTTTCGGGAAACGCGCGAACGTGGTGGTAATACTGCTCCGCGTAAAGCTGTAAAGATTCCCTCGACAGGCTCCCTTCGCCCCAAGCCCGGTAGAACGGGTGCTTCAGCAGATGATGGTCTTCAATCAGCGCGTCCAGCGATTCCAACAAACACTTTGGACGCGATTCCTTTAGCTTCCCGTACATGCGCCTATTCCGTTCCCCCAAAACGCCATTGGATGGGGTGTGAGGATGACGGGGAAATGCTACTCGAATCGGCGAGTGAAATCCAGCGCCAGTTTCTTAGCAAACACGTTGGACAGCGCGCGAATGGGTGCAGAACGGTCGCAACGAAAGCGGGTCAGTGGAGGCCGGACCAATCGTCGGCGAGGAGAATTGAGTTGCTGGGATTCGATGGATCGTACTTCACGCTGGCGACCTGGCCAGCGGCAACACGCACGAGATGCAGGCGTTCTTCAAGCCCCGTGACATCCTGCGCGGTCTCGTAGGAAACTCCCGAGATAGCGTAGGTGTAGTGAAGCAGCTTGCGAGTGGCGCTAACGGCATCGTTACCGCCGCGCCGCGAGAAGAATGAACCAGTTCGGGCGGGTTCCGACCCAAGCGGGGCTTTCGCGGAAACCGAAGATCTTGGCCCGCCATTGAACGCCGCGGGGTCGTGCTCGGCGAATTCGAGAATGTGGCCTTCGACGATTCGCCCGACGCGGTTTAAATACGCGCGGCGGCGGCGCTCGATTTCATCAATGTCCTCGTCCCTGGTACGGAACGCGAAAAATACGCCCGCACCGGCCAGAACGGCCAGTCCCACGAGAGGAACTAAGTTGCGCCAATCCCTGAGAAACTCGTTCAACGGCAATGTCTCTGCAAGAGATATTAAATCGACGTGAACGGAAAAACGAGAGTGTGCACGAGCTACGCATCCAAAAAATCAACGGGGTATCGCCACATCGTGCGCGTGGCGGCGGAAAGTATCAATCGCGCGGAGCGATGACAGGATTACTGAGCGAACCGATACCGCCAATGCGGACTTCAACCACCTCTCCGGCGGCAAGTGAACCGACTCCAGCCGGAGTACCGGTAGCAACGACGTCGCCGGGCTCAAGTGTCATGGCTTCAGCGATCCAGCGGAAAATCACGTCAACAGAGAAGACCAGATCGGAAACGTGCGCCGATTGCTTTCGGGTTCCGTTGACGTAGGTTTCGATCGACGTGTCCGGCGTAGGTGCGTCAGTTTCGAGAACCGGGCCGAAGGGGCAGAACGTGTCGAAACCTTTGCCACGAGTGTACTGACCGTCAAGCCTCTGCAGGTCCCGAGCGGTCACATCGTTAAGGCAAGTGTACCCAGCAATGTACGGGCCGACGGGTTCTGACGCTTTCGGATGATAGCAGCGGCGGCCGACGATAAACGCGAGTTCGCCTTCAAAGTCCACGCGCTTAGAGATCCGCGCGAGGACGATCGCGTCACCAGGCGCGATAATCGCCGACGGAGGCTTGGAGAAGATTACGGGCTGCTTGGGCGGATCGGAGCCCATTTCGTTCGCGTGATCCAAGTAGTTGCGGGCCATGCAAATGATTTTGGAAGGCCAAGACGGCGTAAGGAACTGGATTTGATCCATCGGCCAGTGGCGGCCAGTGCGCGCGCGCGCGCCCCACAACTCGCCTGAAATTTCATGAACAGCGCCGCCTTCGAGGATGCCGGGGCGGGATGCTTCGTAGGCTTGGCGCGGCGTCAGATTAGGGTGCTGAGTTGCATATTCCTTCAGTTGAAAGCGGCAAAGCTTCATCAAGTCACCGGGCGTGCCGGGCGGCGGCACGCGCAGCGCGACGCCCGGGCGAAATGGAATGCCGGCACGCATGGACGACCATTTCGATCACCCAGGACCCCACAGCAGCAATGCCGTAGAGCACCGCGCCTTCGACGAGCAGGACCACCGGCCCCCGGTGCAGCGCGTCAAAGAGGCGTTCGAAACAGAATCCCGCGAGGTAATAGCCGACGACAAATATAACCCACGCAGTCATCGCGGAGGAGAACATTCGCACCGGCTCGGAAAGAAAGCGGCAGACCGGTGCCAGAGTCAGCAGGAAGAAGCAGCCGATAAAGAAGGCGTTTCGTTCGAACGCGTACGATTCGAGGGCCGGAATGCGATTGATCACGACCAGCGCGATCGCCATTTCGACGACCATCGCGATGCCGGTGTAAAGCCCGAATTTTAGGGCCGGGCTGGACGGCCGAGTATCCATTGAACGGCCGCCGCGTGCCCGCGGGACGTCTTCAGTCATGGCTGGGTTTGGGTCGCAGCCGGTACATTCACGGACATCGCAGTGCTGGGCTGACTTTCATTGCCCGAGCGATCCACAGCAGTCACAGCGTAAAAGTACCGTTGACCCGGAGCTACATTCATATCCCGGAACGCAGGCGTAGGCAACAGTTCGGTATCCATGAGTGTTCCAAGAATACCCGCCCGCTCACTTCGATAGACGTGGTACCCAGCCAAATCGGTTTCAGAGCTAACAGCCCAGGAAAGGTCGACGTGCGCAGCGGCGCCAGGCGCCGCGGGAACAAAGATACCAATCAGCCCTGTGGGAGCAGCCGGAGGAAAAATATCGCGCGCAGTGATGGTTAAAAAGTTTGAGTTGGCGGATTCGACGGCGAAACCGGAGTAATCGATGACGCTTCGTACCGAGTACACGTACGTTTTTCCGAACTCGGCGTGCGTGTCGCTGAAACTAGGGAAAGTGGATTCGCCTATTTTCATGAGCGGAGTTTGCAGTGCCGGACGGGATGGTACAGCTCCTGGTAAAGAACCGGACGGCGAAGAAGATGAACCTTCATTTGCGGCCGGCGGACTTGATTGCGCTTCGCCGCGATAGATTCTGTAGCCCGCCGGCGGCGGGATGGGACCGACCGGCGTGCGCTGGGGCGCGGTCCACGCGAGCGCAACGGCCGTGGGAGTTACTTTGCCCTGCACGTCGGAAATAGGTTCAGGTGCCGGATAAACTCGCAGGGCCGCGATATTTGACGGCGAGGAGGTTTTCTTTGCTGAAATGCGCGTACGCACTGAATAAAGAATGATGCTACTAGGATGCGCCGTGAAATCCGCTACGTCGAGTCTGTCGAGATAGCGGAACTGCCCACCTATTGTGTATTGCGCCACAAGACCGGATGGAATCGTGGTCAGAAGAGTCGGCCGCTTTGGTGAGATCGGATGTAGTTCGTTCGCGGCCGGAACGGCCTCAAAATCGCGGTAAATCTCGACGGTCGGAGAGTGTTCGAGCGGCGCCCCTTCTAGGGAATCTTTCGGCACGGTGAAAGTAAGCAGCGCGCCGTTTCCGGATTGCGAGGCGGCCAAATCCGAAATAGTTTCCGGAACGAGAGGTTTGCGCGCGGATGGCTCGCCGGGCGAAGCGCAACCGAAAGCAAATAGCCCAAGAACGAGCAGGGCGGTTGCCGCTACAGCCATCGAGATGTAGGAGTTCGAAAAAATCAGCGACGAATGGCGAGGGGGTTCCGAATGTCGCGTTACCATCGTCGACGTCTGCGCCTTTAGAGGATGTAGCGGCTTAGGTCCTGGTCCTTTACGATATTCGCGAGCTGCTTTTGCACGTACGCGGCGTCCACTTTGACTGTTTTCTTCTTCAGTTCGGGCGCGTCGAAGGAGATTTCTTCGAGCACTCGCTCAAGAATAGTGTGCAGGCGGCGCGCACCGATATTTTCGGTCTGCTCGTTGACCGTGGCCGCGAACCGAGCGACTGTAGCGATGGAATCGTCCGTGAACGTCAGCTTTAGCCCCTCGGTATCTAGCAGAGCGGTGTACTGCTTGATGAGCGCGTTTTTCGGCTCGGTGAGAATGCGGATGAAATCAGCCTCAGTGAGCGAACTCAGCTCAACGCGAATCGGAAAGCGGCCTTGCAGCTCCGGAATCAGCTCCGAGGGTTTCGAGGTATGGAACGCGCCAGCGGCGATGAACAGAATGTGATCGGTGCGCACCATGCCGTAGCGCGTGTTGACCGTGGTCCCTTCGACGATCGGTAGAATGTCGCGCTGCACGCCCTCGCGCGAAACGTCCGGGCCGTGGCCGGACTCGCGGCCGGCGATTTTGTCGATCTCGTCGATAAACAAAATTCCCATCTGCTCCACGCGATCGACGGCCACGCGCGTGACCTGATCCATATCAATCAGGCGATTCTCCTCTTCCTGAATAAGGTAATCGAAGGCTTCGGACACGGTCATCTTGCGCTTTTTCTTTTGCTGCCCGAACATGCCGGAAAGCATGTCCTTGACGTTGATGTCCATCTCCTCGACACCCTGATTCGTGATTATCTCGAGCGCCGGCATGGCGCGTTCGCGGACCTCCACTTCCACGAGACGCTGATCGAGCTTGCCTTCGCGAAGCTGGGCGCGGAGTTTTTCGCGAGTGCGCTGCGTCTGCTCGCGGCGCTGCGCTTCGGTGGGGCCGTTCGGCTCAGCAGTCGGAGGGGAAGAAGGCAGTAGCAGCTCGAGTAGGCGCTCTTCCGCTGACTGTTCGGCGCGTTCGGCCACTTCGTCAAGTTTTTCTTCCCGGACCATATCGATGGCCGTCTCCACAAGGTCGCGGACCATGGATTCCACGTCGCGACCGACGTAGCCGACTTCGGTGTATTTGGAAGCTTCGACTTTCACGAACGGACAGCCTGCCAGACGAGCGAGACGACGGGCGATTTCCGTTTTGCCAACGCCAGTGGGACCGATCATCAAAATGTTCTTCGGCAGGACGTCTTCCGCCATCTCGGTAGGCAATTTCTGTCGGCGCACGCGATTGCGAAGCGCGATCGCTACGGCTTTCTTCGCGGCCTGCTGGCCGACGATGTATTTATCGAGCTCGGCGACGATCTCGCGTGGGGTGAGTTCGTCGAATGACGGCATCGGTTCGGGCTCGGCTGCTTGCTGTTCTCCGGACAAGTAGATCACCATGTCTTTCTCCGGCTTGCCGCTCACACTTCTTCGATGCTGAAGTTCGCGTTCGTGTAGATGCAAATATCGGCAGCGATGCGCATCGCTTCCTGAGCGATGTCCTTGGCGCTCAACTTGGAGTTTTTTGCCAAGGCGCGCGCAGCGGCGACCGCGTAATTGCCGCCGGAACCGATGGCACAGACGCCGTCGTCCGGCTCGATGACGTCGCCGTTGCCCGATAGCAGGAACGTATTTTTCGGGTCAGCGACGAGCAGCAACGCATCGAGGTGGCGCAGCGAACGGTCGGTGCGCCATTCCTTTGCCAGTTCGACGGCGGCCCGCGGAAGGTTGCCGTGAAATTCCTGAAGCTTATTTTCAAAACGCGAGAAGAGCGAGAGCGCGTCGGCGGTACTGCCGGCGAAACCGGCGACGATCTTGTCGTTGTAAAGGCGACGTATCTTCTTGGCGCTATGCTTGATCACTGCATCGCCCAAGGTGACCTGCCCATCAGCGGCCAATACAACTTTGTTGTCCTTGCGCACGCAGAGGACAGTCGTGCCGTGCATCTGCTGGGCTTCGCGGCTAGTTTGCATCAAGTGATTATACTCCGCGGCTCGCGAATGCAAAAATCCGGCGCGGAGGTGAACACGCTCGCGAAAGAAAAGCGTACGAAGACAAACCGAACTGGCGAAGCTAAGATCGCTACCAGTCTGGATTTGACGATGGATTTTTGCTGGAATTAGAGCCGCCGTTATTCGAGCTGCTATTCTGGTTCTGGTTCTGATTCTTATCCTTGTCTTTCTTATCCTCTTTAGCCTCTTTCTTGCGTTCCTTCTTTCCAACTTTGGCCCAGCGATCTTCGAGGGATTGTTTGGTGAAGAGCGAATTCGCGAGGTCGGTGTTGTAATCGCATTTGGCGAAGAAAACCTGAAAAACTTTCATGTTGTTGCGGTCGCGTTCGAGCTGGAAAGCGGTTTGTATGCCCTGAACCTGATGGTAATCGGAGAAAAAATCGGTTTCCTGTCTGGCCAGCTGCGTTTTCGGATCGCGAGTTTCGATCGTTTCCTGAATCGGCAGATGAGTGGCCTGGGCGAACGCGATCCGAATCGTGCGATTATCGCTGTCCACCAGCTCAACCCAATCAACCTGTTTCAGTTGGACAATATCCGGACCGGCATAGCGGAAAATCATGCCCGGCTCGTGGATGCGACGGCGCAGGATATTGTCGATATCGTTCAAATTGTCCTGCTGAAATTGTTCCAGATCGGAAGGCGGAGCGTCCGAAACGCCGCCGCGATCGAGCACCCAGCCTTGTTTGCCGTTGTACACCTGAATGATGTTGCGCTTGGGCAAGTTTTCCTGGCGCTCCTTATCGGGCGGAATCGAATAATCGATGAAGCGTCCGAAACCTGTCACGTCGCCGGAGTGGTCGAACTGGCTATCGTTACCGCTACAAGTGACGTCGTGGACGTTCAGGTAAGTTGGACCACCGAGTGCGTCGATGCCCGCCTGCAAAATCTGCTTGGCCCTGGCCGCGCTTTGATCTGGCATCAAGACTTCGTCGTCCTGCGCGAACGCGCGAGAGGAAACGGCCACCGCCACGGAAACGCAAAACACCAAGCTGAGAATGAGCGAGCGTGTCATTCGCACGGAACGGCTCCTCTGTTGCTGCTGCTAAAAACGGCAATCATGGAAGCTACGGCACCTGGGGAATCGCTTCGACACTGTCTTTTCCATCGTTGGGCAATGCATTTAACAAGATGTCGTTGAACGCTATTTCGGTTGCAACACGGTCTACGAAAACGCGTTGCCGCCACTCGAACCACGCAACTTTGCCCGTACTCCACGAACTGCGGAATCACGCTCCTGCCGGAACATGGCGCGCCGCCCGCACCAATGCTCGAAAAAGTGGCTGACCCAGGGCATCGGTTGCTCCCAGGCGCTCGGGATGCCACTGAACCCCGACAATCCAGTTCGGATCGTCAGTCCACTCGACTGCTTCGATGACCCCGTCCGGCGCTCGCGCCACCACACGCAATCCGCGGCCGGGTTCCTGAATGGACTGGTGATGAGAACTGTTTACGCGAACCTCGCCGGCGGTTCCGGTTATGTTCGCAAGCTTCGAATCAGCGGCAACGGCCACCGCGTGGAAAACCTCTGGCGCGAGCTTCTGGTCGATGGTCTGGTGATCGATCGACGTTTCAAGCTCGGTTCGAATGTCTTGCACCAGCGTACCCCGACGAAAAACGTTCAGACTTTGGATGCCGTAGCAGATTGCCAGCACCGGCTTGTGCTCTGCGAAACAGTGTCCGAGCAACGCCCAATCTGTGCTCTCACGGTATGGATCAGGATCGGACGTCGCCGAATGTCGCGGCGCGCTAAACCGCGAAGGATCCACATCCGCCGGACTGCCGGTCAGCAATACTCCATCAAGCGTTGCCGCGATCTTCTCCAAGTGGCCAGCGGAAAGCCCGAGCGACAAAACGACCGGCTCGGCGCCCGCCGCGCGCAGCGCCCCCGTGTACGGTTCCAGCTTGGCGAATTCGCCAGCAAGTTCTTCTTTTCGCGTGCGATACGGAAGACCAATGCGAGGCTTCGGGCTTGCGTCAGGGCGCATCAAAATGAGCGTATCATCGCGGATGGACGCGGCAAAGTAGCTCACATCTGTACGCGTTCGAGGATGGCTAACCGGAACGCGCGCTTTTCTGCATGGCCGAACCGCCCAGGATTTGCAAGGAAGCTCGCAACAGCTTTTCAAAATCTCGAGCGCCATCGCCGCGCGATTGTTCGATAGCTCGTTCAACGGAACGATCGTCGTAACCCAGGTTCGTCAGGGCGGATGCCACATCAGATTCCACTTGCGAGCGAGTCGCGGGCTTCCCACTCTCCGGCACATCTACGGCTGTAAGCTTATCGCGCAACTCCACCACGATGCGCTCCGCTGTTTTCTTGCCCACGCCCGGGATCCGCACTAATTGTGCGAGGTCGCCCTTGCGAATCGCGGGAACTAGCTCTTCCACGCCCATGCCAGACAGTATTTTCAGCGCGAGTGACGGTCCAACGCCAGAGGCGGAAATCAACAGTTCGAAGCATTGCTTTTCGCGAGCGGTCAGGAATCCGTAGAGGGCGAGCTGATCCTCGCGCACGTGCGTGTAGATCAACAGAGTCGTTTCCTGATGGAGCGCGCCCAGTTCGGCAAACGTGGAAAGCGGAATCTGCACCTGATACCCAACGCCGCCGACATCGATGAGCACTTGGTTCGGACGTTTATCGATGAGCTTGCCGCGCAGCAGGCCAATCATGTCGTGCGATTATTGATTAGCGTAGCTGACCTGTCAAATCCTCGTAGGCAAGATTGCAAGGCGCCACGTGAAAAGCGCGGTTCACACTTGCCGCGCGCGGCGCGAGCAATTTACGTCCGCATCACAACCCACATCCGCAGATCGAAGCTACGCGTAGAACCCGCGCAGTTTCAGCGCTCGCGCAACGCGGTCGATTGCCAAAATATAGGCTGCAATCCGATTGTCTACTCTGTGTGTTTCCGCGTAGTGAACTACTTGATCGAAGCTCTGTTCCATCACGTCTTGTAGCCGCTCGTTCACTTCGCGCTCGCGCCAGAAGAAGCCCTGCCGGTCCTGTACCCACTCGAAGTAGCTTACGGTCACGCCACCGGCATTTGCCAGAATGTCAGGCAGGATGAAAATCCCTTTCTGGCCAATCGTGGAATCCGCATGCGATGTAGTGGGGCCGTTAGCGCCCTCGCACAGTATGCGGCAATCGACGCGGTGCGCGTTGGCTGCGGTAATCTGATTTTCCGTCGCCGCAGGAATTAAAATGTCACAAGGACGGAAAAGCAGCTCCTGTGCGCCCATTTTTTCACCGCCTGCGGGAAAGTCCGGCAGCTTTTTGCTCTGTCCGTATACCCATTCGTGCACTTTCGGAATATCGAAGCCGTTCTCGTTGTACAGGCCCCCATGGATGTCAGCGATGCCGATGATTTTGTAGCCAGCTTCGTGCATTAGCATCGCAACGTTCGAACCAACGTTTCCGAAACCCTGCACGATCACGCGGCACTTCTCGCGCTTCATCTTGAATTTCGCGACCGCTTTATCGCAGCAGATCATCACGCCGCGGCCCGTGGCTTCGCGGCGGCCTTGCGACCCGCCCAGGTCAAGCGGCTTGCCCGTCACAACGGCAGTGGTAGCCGAGCGGACGTGCATAGCATAAGTGTCCATAACCCAGGCCATCGTTTGATCGTTTGTCCCAATATCGGGGGCCGGCACGTCCCGTTCGGGACCGAACCAATCGACTAATTGCGCGGTATAACGACGGGTCAAGCGCTCCAGTTCAGACTTGGAGAGTTTTTCCGGATCGCAGATCACTCCACCCTTCGCGCCACCGAACGGAATATTTACCACGCCGCATTTCCAAGTCATCCACGCCGCAAGCGCCCGCACTTCGTCCAGGCTTACGTCTGGTGCGAAGCGGATGCCGCCTTTTCCCGGCCCGCGTACCGTGGAGTGCAGCACGCGATATCCCGTAAAAATCTGCATCTGTCCATTGTCGAGCGCCACCGGAATGTACACGGTGATCTCGCGTTCCGGATATTTCATGTACTGGTACAGTCCAGGCTCGAGGCCAAGCTTGCGAGCGGCGATCTCAAAACGAGCTTCCGCCGACTCAAAAACACTCATTTCGCCGGTTATGGGCGTGGGCATGTCAGATCCTCCCCGTTATCAGATGGATTGGCAGGCGAAAGGGGCATCTCTGGAATTGTTGAATCGAGAAAGATACAAACTTTGCGGAAAGGAATTGGGAGAAGTTCTCGGACAGCGGCATTAACGCCGCACCCCGGCGTTGCGAAGGTCGTCACCGGTCATTTCGCGCGGTTCGGTAGCGCCCACCAAGCCAAGAACGGTAGGAGCGATATCGCGCAACGAGCCACCGGATTTCAGAGGAGTTTTCCCGTCGTCAGTGACGAGCACGAACGGCACGGGGTTCGTGGTGTGATAAGTGTGCGGGCCGCCGGTCGCTGGGTCGATCATGGTTTCCGCATTGCCGTGATCGGCGGTGATGATCCATGCGCCGCCGCGCGGTTTCAGCGCCTGATACATCCGGCCAAGACATTCGTCGATCGTCTCGCACGCCTTAATCGTGGCTTCGAGCTTGCCGGAATGTCCCACCATATCGGCGTTGGCGAAATTCATGATGATGGCGTCGAATTCGCCTTTTTCAACGGCGTGGATTACCGCGTCGGTGATGCCGACCGCGGACATCTCCGGCTTCAGGTCGTACGTGGGCACCTTCGGAGACGGCACCAATAGTCGTTCTTCGCCAGGGTAAGGTTTTTCGATGCCGCCATTAAAAAAATAGGTCACATGCGCGTACTTTTCGGTCTCGGCCACGCGCAAATTCTTGTAGTTCAGCTCGGCGAAGACATTCGCCAGAATGTGCTCCAGCTTTTCAGGCGCAAGCAGGTAGCGCAGCCACGGCCAGGTTTTTTCGTATTGCGACATAGCCACGAAGCACAAATTCTTCGGCCGCTTCGGGTCAGCGAACTTATCGAATCCCGGCTCGATCAGCGCTCGCGTCATCTGCCGTGCCCGGTCCGCGCGAAAGTTGAAGAAGATCACCGCGTCATCGTCGCGGATGGTCGCGCGCGGCACGCCTGGCTTGCCGGGTGCCGCGGCCGCGGTAATCACCACCGGCTCGACGAATTCGTCCGTAATTCCTTTTTCGTAGCTCGCGCGCATCGCCGCGATCGGATCGCTGAATTTCGCGTCCGATTCGCCATGAACCATGGCGCGGTACGCGCGCTCGATGCGTTCCCATCGATTGTCGCGGTCCATCGCATAATAGCGGCCGCTGACGCTCGCGATCCGCCCCAAGCCATATTCGCGCATCTTCTGTTCCAACGCGCGCAGGAAATCGATACCGCTTTCGGGCGGAGTGTCACGGCCGTCCATGAAGGAATGAACGAAAACGCGCTCCACCCTATTTTCGCGGGCCATGCGCAACAGCGCGTAAAGGTGTTCGATATGCGAATGAACGCCGCCGTCGCTTACCAGGCCCATCAAGTGCAATTGACGCTCGCGCCCGCGCTTCATGGCCTCTAACAGCAGTGGGTGGCGCAGAAACTCTCCGCTCGTAATTAACTGATCCACGCGCGTGATATCCATCTGCACGATGCGGCCGGCGCCGATGTTCAGGTGGCCCACTTCGCTATTGCCCATCTGCCCTTCCGGCAATCCGACCCATGGCCCGGAGCTATGTATGAGCGTGTTCGGAAACTCCTTCAGCAGGTGATCGTAGTTGGGCTTGCGCGCCAATGCGATGGCATTGCCCTGAGTCTCAGGCCGATAGCCCCAGCCGTCCAGGACCGTCAGCACAATTGGACGCGGCCGCTTACTCATCGGCATGTACCGTCACGAGATACCCATTTCTACTCGAACATCTCTGAGTGGCTATCCGATCGGGCTTCGCTCTTTCCAAACATAGCCAGCCCAAGTTAGCCGAGTCGGCGCGCGCCTTGCAAGCCCATGTTGGCACACGGGCATAAGAAATTCGATCAGCTTGTGAACTTGCCCCGGGTTGAGTCGCGCAGCGCCATCGCGCGGCAGAAAAAGGTTTAGGCAGGTGGAGGACCGATTACCAAGCTCGGATTACGTTGGCCAGCGCGGCGACTAAGAAAGCCAGCATACAAGTGCCCGCTGCAGCCGCACCGGCAAGAGACCACGACGTTAGTTGGTCGTGCGGCTGGTGTATCGACCGTCGACGCGTCAATAAAAACAGCAATGCGGCTCCGGCCTCGGACACCAGCGCTATCACGCAGAAATATCCAGCGGCAAGCGGTTGAAGTATTCAGATGGGAAAACGAGTGCGATGAAAACAGGCCAAAGAGCTAGGCAGACCCCGTATTTAAATTTGCGCCTGCGATCAAGCGAGTGGAAGAACTCATTTGCATGAGTTGAGGTTCTGCACACATTCCTAATCAATTTGAGAGCGAGCGAATTAGCCATCTGCGAGACAGCATCAGTGTATCTGGATAAGAAATCAGTAGTGGACACCGCCACCTCCGGGCACGTCCATTCCCGCGCTACGCCTTCGTAGTATGATGCGCGAAAGCGTTAAAACGTACCGCTTACACGGTTTGCGCAAAAACCCTCCACTGCATGATGATTCGCTGATGTTTTCAGGAGCGGGTGATGCGTATGATGTCGTGCAGCAACTCGACCTTCCAGCCGGGGAAGCGCGCGGCTATGCGTGAGCGAAGCTCATCAAAAGTGGGTGCGCCGTTTCGGCCATCGAGCATTCGCGCATCGTCCATCAGCACCACATTGCCCTTGGCAGGATGCGAGAGCGCCGCTTCTACCTCAGACGAAAGCCTCTCTGGGTCGCGTGCCAGAGTGCCCCATCCCCAATAACCCGCGTCCAACCAGAAAAGAGCAGGATCAGAAATCGACTTAAGTAACTCGGGCAAAACCCTTTGGCTGTCGCCCTCTAACACGTGAATCCGCGGGTCGCCCGAGAAACGGTGCGCGGCGCGGCGCGCCAGTTCCGTATCGAATTCGATGGAATAGATGCGATCGAAATCGTTTTTCACTGCGGCAACCATCTCGCCGTAATACGTGCCGGTTTCGATCATTGTGCGGAGACCGTAGCGCCGGGCGTATTCGCGAACGGCGCGCTGCTTCACCAGATGCGGCGAGCGGACTGGCTGACCGCGCAGTTTCCAATACCAGTAGTCGGGATAATGTCCGAGCGCTTTATACGCGCCATAAATGGGCAAGTTGCGCAACAATTTTCGAAAGGGTGCCAATCGGCCTCGCAAATTTCGATGGAGGATCGCAGCGTAACGTCCAGTGGAAATCGTGTCAAGCAGGCGCCCATAGAATCAAGTGGACTTTTCGCTGCATGCTTTTGAAGCGCGCCTACACGCGCGAGCAATTCGAGAATTTCATCTCCGAATGTGGCTGGCAGACATACGAAATCGCGAAAGCGCCCTTGGATTCGAAATCACCCTAATGAAATAAGTCCCGGTCAAACTATCTTATAGGTTCATGCTTCCGCAAGCATCGTTCGACCTGTTCACATACGTGGTTTACGAGCGCGACCGCCGAACGGATGCTGCCGGCTAGGCTCTTTTTCCAGGTCACTAGCACCTCCGAGTATTTAATTCCTCTCAATGTTCGGAATGAGCGAGCGTCGATGAGAGGGCCGATAAATGCTAGCGCCCCTATGTCGCGAATCCGATCATCGCTCCATCGAGCTTGATGCACGTGTTGTCCTCGCGTGTCGATGGCATTGTGGAAAGCAGATTCGATCACATCTTCCAGCGCCTGCATTTTGGATGTCGCTTTGGCATCGCACTTGCAACGTGTCAACTTACCGACCTTCCGAACTAATGTGAGAAGTCTGGAGTGTAAAATATATGTTTCGTGCAAGTACATCTCGATGTGATATTGGGTCCAATCCGCCTCCGAGATTCGGTGAAACCTGTACTGGGGCAGGGCTGGGAACTCGCTGAGGTAGACTAGGGATTGATTCATTCGATCCAATGAGGACGTAATCTCAATGTATGGTTTGGACCAACGGTCCCAATAGGTTTCGGACGGAGATTCAGGCACAGACGCTCCCGCCCGTTTAGGCATTTGGGCGACAGGTCCAACCCAGAACACAGTATCGAACATGCCGGGATTAGCCTTGAGCCACTCCGTCAGGTGCGGCCGCAGGCGATCCAAAAGCGTTTCGCCTAGTTTCCAACCAGGCGGTACCTTCGCGGTGTGCTTATGGCTTTTGTGGCCTTCAGTTAAAGGATTGCGGTTCACTAGGTGTTACCGAAAGCGCCGTCCGGCCCAGGAATTTCGCCGCGGAGCCAAGCTCCTCCTCGATGCGCAGTAACTGATTGTATTTGGCGATGCGGTCCGTACGCGAGGCGGAGCCGGTCTTGATCTGCCCCGTGCCCATCGCCACGGCAAAATCGGCGATGAACGCGTCCTCGGTCTCGCCGGAGCGGTGCGAGATGATCGCCGCATAGTTCGATTTGCGCGCCATCTCGACCGCTTCGATGGTTTCCGTCACGCTTCCGATCTGATTCAGTTTGATCAAAATAGCGTTTGCGACTCCTTCGGAAATACCGCGCTTGAAAATGGTGGGGTTCGTTACAAAATTGTCGTCGCCTACTAATTGCAATCTGGCGCCCATTTTTTTTTTGTCAGCAGTTTCCATCCTTCCCAGTCGTCTTCCGCCATGCCGTCCTCAAGGGAAACGATCGGATACTGCCGCACCCAGTTGGTCCAGAACTCCACCATCTGCTCGGGCGTGCGCGCGGACTCATCTGATTTTTTGAAGACGTATTTTTTTGATGTGCGATCGTAGAATTCACTCGCGGCCGGATCGATGGCGATGGCAACCTGGTCTCCCGGCGTGTAACCCGCCGCCGTGATCGCCTCCAGTACTCGTTCCAGCGCTTCTTCGTTCGATTTCAGATTAGGCGCGAATCCGCCTTCGTCGCCGACGGCGGTCGAATAACCGTTCTTTTTGAGCACGGCTTTCAGATTGTGGAACACTTCCACTCCCCACCGCAGCGCCTCGTGGAAACTAGGCGCGCCCAGCGGCATCACCATGAACTCCTGCACATCCACGGAATTGTCCGCGTGCGCCCCGCCGTTCAGGATGTTCATCATCGGCACCGGCAGCACGCCTGCTGGCGCTCCCGCCGAATGCTGCGCCAGATATTTATACAGTGGCAGCCCAGCCGCGGCTGCCGCGGCGCGCGCAGTTGCCATCGATACAGCCAGAATCGCGTTCGCGCCGAATTTAGACTTATTCGGCGTTCCATCCGCCTCAATCATCTTCCGATCCAGCGCGCCCTGATCCGTGGCGTCCAGGCCCTTGACGAGCTTTGCAATCTCGCCATTCACATGCCCCACCGCTTTCAGCACACCTTTGCCCAAATAGTGAGTTTTGTCGCCGTCGCGCAACTCGATCGCCTCGTTCTCTCCCGTTGACGCACCCGAAGGTACCGCCGCGCGTCCAAACGCGCCGCCCTCCAGCCTTACATCCGCCTCCACCGTCGGATTTCCGCGCGAATCGAGGATTTCTCTTCCATGTACCGAGACAATTTTCGTGGACATTTTCCCTCCTGGATTGTGGCGCAGAATGGGCTGGAGCGGCTCCGGCGCGGATTCGTTGCTACCAACCGCGAAATTTGCGGCGGCGACAGGCGAAAAAAGAAGTGTACGGGAACTCCAGCTATCCCGCCAAGTCGCTACTCCGGTTCTTCGATCATCGATTCGGGCCGGACGACCACGGTCACGCCATTATCAGATACGGCGTAGCGCGCGCGATCGGCTTCGGGATCGTGGCCGATCACGGTGCCGGTCGGCAAATCCACGTGGCGATCGATGATGGCCCGTCTGATGCGGCAGTGCCGCCCAATGTTCACGTGATTGAAGATGATCGAGTCCTCGACCTCCGCGTAACTATTCACGCGCACGTCGTATCCTAAAATCGAACGCTCCACGCGCCCGCCCGAAATAATCGATCCGCCCGCCACCATCGAATCAAGCGCCACGCCCATGCGGCCCGGATCGGCAAACACAAACTTCGCCGACGGATATTGATGCTGCCAGGTGTAGATCGGCCAGCTTTTGTCGTACAAGTTGAACACCGGGCTCACCGAGACGAGGTCCATGTTCGCTTCGTGATAGGCATCCACGGTACCCACGTCGCGCCAGTATGCGTACTCCTTCTTATTTTCGTCTCGGAAGTTGTAGGCGAACACGCGATATTTGTCGATCATGCGCGGCAAAATATCGCGGCCAAAATCGTGTGAAGACGAAGGCATCTCCGCGTCAGCAATCAGAATGGGAACCAGCAGTTGCGTGTTAAACAGATAGACGCCCATCGAGACGTTGCACTTGTCCGAATGCGCCGCCGACGGCTTCGGATTCGCGGGCTTCTCCTCGAAACCTATAATCCGCCACTGCGCGTCCGTCTCAATGATGCCGAATTGACGCGCCGCGGCAGCGCGGTCCGTCTCCACCGTCGCCACGGTCACATCCGCGCCGGCGGCTACGTGCTGCTCCAGCATCGTCTGGTAATTCATCTTATAGATGTGATCGCCCGAAAGGATGAAGACGTAGCTCGATTGCTCGCTGCCGATGGAATAAATGTTTTGATACACCGCATCGGCTGTTCCTTGATACCACTGCTGCGAAACGCGCATCTGCGGAGGCAGCACCTCGATGAAGTCGCCATATCCCATCAGCGGCGACCATCCCCTTCGGATGTGCCGGTTCAAGCTCAGGGCTTTGTACTGGGTTAGGACGAATACGCGATTCAGCAGGCTATTGAGGCAATTCGATAACGTAACGTCAATGATCCGGTAAACTCCACCGAATGGCACCGCTGGCTTCGCGCGGTCGCGCGTCAACGGCCACAGCCGCTCCCCCTGGCCGCCGGCCAGCAACACTCCGATCGCTTTCCTCATCACGGGCATTGGTCTGGTCCCGCCACACCGCTAAAATTGCCGACCCATTCTATATTACCGTTGCGGTTTTGCCAGCCGCCAGCGGCAAGTGCCAAGATTGCCTGCGAAACCTCGGCCAGATAGCCCGCGGCGTCTCGCATCTTACCAACCCGTCATCTTCTCCGCCCCTAAAACAGTGTCAATAATAAAGCCTTGACTTATGCAATAGGCTCCGATAGGAAAGGGGAAGAATTTGCCGGTTCGCAACGATCCGGATAGAATTAAGGCAACGATCCGATCGACATTTCACAACAGGGGAACGGGGGTGAATACGCGTGGCAGAAGTTGTTATCCAAGAGGGTGAATCCCTGGAGAACGCTCTCCGCCGCTTCAAAAGAAAAGTCCAGGCTGAGGACATTATCAAGGAGATCAAAAAACACAGCTACTACATGAAGCCCGGAGAGAGACGTCGTGCCAAGGAAGCCCTCTCGCGTAAGCGTCTCCGTAAAAAGCAGCGGCGTGAGCAGGACTAGGCGGCCATTCAACAGGCATCTCTCCCAGCGGTACGGCGCTCCGATTGGAGCCCCCGATGCGTGGTTGTGTGCGGGTCGGGGCAGAGGAGCTGGTGGGTTCCCGCGCTGTTTTGCGGGGACTTGCCGGCCGTCTCGTAGCATGCTCTCTGTCTTCGTCCTCCATGCGAACCCGGCCGGGAGCGGCGAATGGAATACCATGACAAGGTCCTGAAGTGTTCGGAGTGCGGTGCGGAGTTTGTGTTTACTGCCGGCGAACAGATGTTCTTCGCCGACAAAGGCTTCAAAAATGAGCCGAAGCGCTGCAAAGCCTGCAAGACGGTTCGCAGCCAAGGCCACGACACGGGTTCAACAACCCTTCAGCGCGTGGAAACGAAAGCGGTCTGCTCGCAATGTGGGAAAGAAACGACCGTTCCGTTCAAGCCCACGCAAGGGCGGCCCGTCTACTGCAGGGAATGCTTTCAACACCGGCGTTCGGTCGGTGTGAACGCTGTGGCGTAGCGGCATCGCAACAGCGGCGCACAGCTACGCCAAAAGCTGAATACAAGGAACGCGCCTTTTGTGGATCAAATCGCCAGCATCCGCGGAGGGCGCGTTTGCTTTTCCGATCCGCGCCTCTTGGACCACGATCCGGCCTTCAACGCTACCGTTTTGTCGAAGGCACTTCACTACGAGGTCTGCACGCGAGTGGAGGTCACTCCAGAGACTCGGGCTGCAAGGCGATGCCTTTTTCCCCCGCGGCGCGTTTCTCCCAATACTTCCGCACCCAGGCTTCCCAACTTTTCCCCGCGGCGGTATCGCGTCCCGTAAAGGCTAGCGCGGCGATATCGGAATACGAGATCGAAAGTCTTTCGTCCGAATCTTTCGGCATCACGCGCACAAAGGATTGTTCGAGCCCCGGCCCCTTGCGGCGGTCAAAAACGTAGCCTTCGACTTTGTCGCCGTTTTTGCGAGTGATGGTCACGTCGCCACGATAACTGAACGCGGTATCAAGCGCCGAGTGTATTTCCTCCGCACTCGCGAGGGCCGGCATCCAGCCTTCCAGTTGCGCGCGCGCCGTTCCGGGCGCGGGTGGGACAGGACCAGCGTTTAGTGCTCCCGATTGCGCGGACCGGCCATCAACACCCTGCGTGGCACGATCGGCTGAACTTGTCTCGCTCATTGAGGCAACTCCCGCGCGGCGCTGTTCTGAACTTGCTCCAGCGGAATGTACGCGTGAACGGGACGAACCGGCTCGCGCAGCAGATCGAGCGCCTTCGGATCTGCGTACCGATTCGAGAAGGTAGCCCGAACGGTAGAGAGAAATCCGCGAATCGAGCCGAACGTCTCGTTCACTGCCGATGCCTCGTAGCCGCTATGCACCATGCAATTAGCGCACTTCGGATTGCCGGATTCCGTGCCGTAATTGGGCCATTCGGTGGAATCCAGCAACTCCGCAAACGTCTCCGCGTAGCCATCCTGAAGCAAATAACAAGGCTTTTGCCAGCCGAAGATGTTGTAGGTCGGCATGCCCCAGGGCGTGCACGTGTGATTGCGCTTGCCCATTAAAAATTCCAGGAACAGCGGCGACTGATTGAAACGCCAGTTCGGCTTCCGGTTGGAAAGAATCGCGGTAAAAAGACGGCGCGTGCGCTCCCGTCCCAGAAAACGCTGCTGGTCGGGCGCTTTTTCGTACGAATAGCCAGGCGAAAGCATCATGCCTTCGACGCCGATTTCCATCATCTCGTCGAAGAAGGCGCGCACCGAATTCGGATCGGCGCCGTCGAAGAGCGTGGTATTCGTGGTCACGCGGAAGCCGCACCTTACGGCTTCCTTCACGCCTTCGAGCGCCTGGTCGAATCCGCCTTCCCGGCAGACGGAAAAATCGTGGTGCTCGCGCTGGCCGTCTAGGTGAACGGAGAACGTCAGATACTTGCTGGGCTTGAAGAGATCGATCTTTTCTTTCAGCAGCAGGGCGTTCGTGCAAAGATAGATGTACTTTTTGCGCGCGACGAGGCCTTCGACGATTTTGTCGATCTGCGGATGCATCAGCGGTTCGCCGCCCGGAATCGAAACCATCGGCGCGCCGCACTCTTCGACCGCGCGGAAGCATTCCTCAGGCGAAAGATTCTTCTTCAGCACGTGCGCCGGATATTGAATCTTCCCACATCCTGCGCAGGCCAGGTTGCAGCGGAAAAGCGGCTCCAACATCAACACCAACGGATACCGATTCCGCCCTTTGAGTTTTTGGCCAACGACATACGCCGCCACCGTCCACATCTGCGATACGGAAACTCCCACGTTAGCGACCTCCCGCCGAAAAAGCGCTTCTCGAAATGCGAACGCATATATTACCATAGGATACGCGAACAAGAACTCTCTTTCGCATTCTAGTTTAAAAGCGAGAACATTCTTGGCTAAGGGCCTTATTTCCAACGAAAGTGCTGTCGAGCACTCGGCGCAAGGTTCCGCGGATCGAGAGAACCGTTCCGGACGGCGCAATCCGGTGCAGGAGCGCAGCCATGAGACTGTACAGAGAGTTTTCCGTGCGGCTTCCGAACTGCTTGCGTCGGCGCCGATTGACGAGATTACGACGAGCCGCATAGCCCAGGCCGCCGGCCTTTCTATCGGAGCGCTGTACCGATTTTTCCCCGATAAGCAATCGATTATCGACGCCATCGCCGTGCGCCACATGGAGGAATTTCGCGCGGAATTCGAATCGCACCTCGCGGCTCTGAATGGCAGCGACGGTCCGGCATTCCTTTCCATGGTGATCGACGCGTTTGTTGCGTTTCTCGAAGCTCGGCCGGATTTTCGCGCCGTTGCCTTCGGGCGGATCAGTGCGGCCACCAGGCGGCGACAGGCGGATCCCAACGCCAGCGGCGCCGGCCTGGTTAAGCGGTTCATGATGGAATCGCTCGGGATGAGCGACCTGGCAAATCTCGATTTGAAGCTGCGCATCGCAATCGAGGCTGGCGAACGGCTTTTCGCGTACGCGTTCGAGCAGCCAGATGCCACCGCGCGGGACGCGGTCATCGCGGAGCTGAAGCGCCTGCTGTCTGAATATTTCTTCCCAACAGAGCACCTTAAGTCGTAATTCATCTCGAACAATGCCTGTGCGCCTTTCATTCGCTCGAACAGCGAATGCTTGACCATGAATGGTGTCCGCCTGCGCAGGGGCGAATGGTTCGCTATTAGAAAAACGCAAGCTGTTGAATTTCGGCAGCTTAGATCGCGCTCTACTCGAGGCATTTTCGCGATTAGGTTTTCGCTTGCCTCCGGAAAGCCACGATGAAGACATCGTACCGGGTCGCTGCGGATCGGCTTATCGTGCCGTATTCGGACAGCGACCGTTCCCGTCAAGCTCCCGACTTTGCTCTCGCCAAACATAACCACCGGTCGACCGTAGCAGAGTTGAACAGCGAAGCCACCTGGTCAGAAGTACGGTTGAGGTACAGGCGATTTGACCTGTCCCTCGCTCCACCAATTCCCGACGGAACAGGCGGAAAGTCTCACACGAACAGGGTTGGCATCGCACGCGGCACAGTTGCGAGGCCTAGCTCCCTGAAGACGCGCTTTCTACGAAAAAACGCGCTATTCGTAGCGAAGGGCATTCATGGGATCGACGCGCATGGCTCGGCGCACTGGAACATAGCAGGCGACTAGCGCGACAAGGATCAACAGCGAGGCGACCGCAGCGAACGTGAGCGGGTCGTAAGCGCTGACGCCGAACAGCATTTTGGAAATAAGCCGGGTGAGCGCGAACGAACCTCCCAGCCCCAAGGCGACGCCGATAAGAGCCATCTTCGCCGCCTGGGTAAGAATCAGGCGCATCACATGCGAAGGCTGCGCGCCGAGAGCCATGCGCACGCCGATTTCGTGGGTTCGCTGGCCGACCAGGTAAGAAATCACTCCATAGATGCCGATGCAAGAGAGCAGCAGCGCGAGCGCGGCGAAAATCGATAACAAGATCATCGAGAAACGGCGAGTGGCGAGCGAACGCGAAATGATGCTATCGAGCGTGTGGACACCGGACACCACAATTCCGCTATTGACCGCGCGC
>JASHPG010000155.1 GCA_030038275.1 Candidatus Acidiferrales bacterium
TCCGCGCGGAGTTGCGTCGCCTTTTCGGATGGCTCCGGGAGAAAGGTCTCACCACCGTCGTTACGGCCGAAAGAGGCGACGGCACCAGCCTCACGCGCGAAGGTCTCGAAGAATACGTCTCCGACTGCGTGATTCTCTTGGACCATCGCGTCAAGGATCAAATTTCCGTCCGTCGCGTCCGTATCGTGAAATACAGAGGCACTCGGCACGGTCTCGACGAGTATCCCTTCTTGATCGATGAATCCGGGATGTCGATCCTTCCCCTCAGCTCTCTCCAATTGAGCCATCCGGCATCCAACGAGCGTATCTCTTCAGGCGTACCCGCGTTGGATGCAATGCTGGAGGGCAAAGGCTATTATCGCGGCTCCAGCATTCTCGTCAGCGGCACGGCCGGGTCGGGCAAGACAACCCTCGCTGCCGCTTTTGCTGATTCCGTCTGCCGCAATGGCGAGCGGTGCCTCCTGATCGGCCTGGAAGAATCGCCGCAGCAGGTCAGTCGAAATCTTCGCTCGGTCGGCCTCGATCTCGAAAAATGGACGAAACAGGAACTTCTGATTCACGAGGCTTGGCGGCCTACCCAGTTCGGACTCGAGATGCATCTGCTCCGCATCCACAAACTGGTTGAGCGATGGAAGCCTCGCGCCGTCATCATCGATCCGGTAACGAATCTCCTCACCGGAAACGCCGAACTCGAAGCGAAATCCATGCTCATGAGGCTCATAGATTTCCTAAAGTCCGCCGGAATCACGGCCATATTGGTTGATCTGACCGGCTCTAGTGGAAATCTCGAAAGCACGCAAATCGGAATTTCCTCGCTCGCCGATACCTGGATTTTGCTTCGCGATATCGAGCTCAACGGCGAGCGCAATCGTTGTATCTACGTCTTGAAGTCGCGCGGCATGGCTCATTCCAATCAGGTCCGCGAGTTCCTCATCACCGGTAGCGGGATTGATTTGGTTCCAACATACATCGGCGAGGGCGGCGTTCTCACGGGATCCGCCCGCCTTGCGCAACAGGCCAAGGAGCAAGCTGCCGCCAAGCTCCGCGAGCAGCAGATCCAATCTAAAAGGAGTGAAGCGGCCCGAAAACGACTTGCGTTGGAAGCGCAGATCGCGGCCTTGCAGGCCGACCTCGCGTCGCAGCTCGAATTGGCCAGCACAATCGCTGGAGAGGAACAGCAGCGCGCGTCGAGGGAGCAGGAAGATCGAAAGGAAATGGCTAAGAGCCGTGGAGCCGGGGCGTAATTGCGCTCGGACTCAGGCCCACCGGAAGGGCGAAACGAATGCTGAAAGCCGCTAAAAGTAACGGTTCCAAGCAACAGGTGCTCCTCCGGTTGTACATCGCCGGCCAGACGCCCAAATCGATTGCCGCCATTTCCAACCTCAAGAAAATCTGCTCTGAATATCTCGAAGGACGCTACAAGATTGAAGTGATCGACCTCGTAAAAAACCCGGCCCTTGCCCAGGACCACCAGATATTGGCCATTCCCACGCTCGTGCGCCAAGTCCCCGTCCCCTTGCGCAAAATCATCGGCGATCTGTCTGATACCGAACAAGTGCTCGTAGGCTTGGACATCCGCTCCTCCTCCGCGCCCCGCGCGAACAAGGCGCCCAAAAATCGCCCTTCGCGCTAAACAACGACGGGATACGCCGCGAAATAACCGAAAATAAAAGGACGAAATAAACGATGCGACGCAGTGATGAATTCGAAGATATCGTACGCGCCATACGGCGGGGCGGAATCGACGCCCTGGTTGTCTCCGGTAACCAGGGTGATCAGGTGCTCGTGTTGGAAGGCTCCGAGCACCCGTACCGCGTCCTCGTCGAAAGCCTCTCGGACGGAGCCGCCACTCTCGATTCGGCTGGAAACGTTCTATATGCCAATGATCGCTTTGCGGAAATCCTAGGCGTTCCGCGAGAGCAACTCGTTGGCGCCCGGCTGGCTGATCGCCTTCCATGGGATGGCAGCGGCGATTTGGCGCGCATGATCGGCGGCAACTCCTCTGGCGACACCGTGCTGCGCACAAATGGCGAGCCTCAGCGCACTTTTCGCTTTGCCGTGAGTCCCTTGAAAATGAAAGGCTCCGTGGAAGGAACAGCCTGCGTGATTGCCACCGAATTGACGGACATGGTGAAAATCACCAGCGCTTTGAAATCTAGCCAGACGAGCCTGGAGGAGCTCTCTGCCCGTTTGTTATCGCTGCAGGACGAGGAGCGTCGCCGCATCGCCCGCGACTTGCACGATATAACCGGCCAAACGCTCGCCGTGCAATCGATGATGCTGAATCAATTGCTGGAGCAGCAGTCGCAATTTTCTCCGGACGTCCGGGAGCTTCTATCCGAATGCGCTCTGCTCAACGAGCGAATCACGGACGAGGTTCGCACCCTTTCCTACCTCCTGCATCCTCCGTTGCTCGAGGAACTCGGTCTGGCTCCCGCAATCGCCTGGTACGTCGAAGGCCTGTCCGCCCGCAGCGGAATTAAAATCTCCGTCGAAGCCGCTTCGGATTTTCCGCGCCTGTCTCCTGCCGTCGAAATCGCTCTCTTCCGCATCGTCCAGGAGAGCCTTACCAACGTTCACCGGTATTCGGGTTCCTCTCGCGCCCGCGTCACTCTGCGCCACATGGAAACCAGCGTCACTCTCGAGGTGAAGGATTTCGGCAAGGGCATCGGTTCAGACGTTCCGGATTCGCAATCGCCCAAGGCTGCGCTCGGAGTCGGCATCCAGGGAATGCGCGAGCGCCTCCGCCAGTTGTCCGGCACTCTGGAAATTGTTTCCAGCCCCAATGAAGGTACTCGCGTCATTGCCCACCTGCCGCTTTCGCGCGCCGAAATAGGCTCCGATGGCCTTTCTTCCGCGCCGGATTCCGGCCCCAATTCCCGCAAGCCATCCGGCAAAACCACCGCCGCAAATTCCTCTCGTTGACCCATCTCGCGCCTCGTAGGGCGCGGCATGCTGCGCCCTCGGCTCGGTAAATAGAAACCGTGGGCGCTCAAATAAAGGTGATCGTCATCCCGAGCGAGTCCCGGTGCGCGCACGCGCCGGGACGACGAGGGATCTGCTTCTGTTTGTAAGCGCTGGCTTGTCCCGAGAAGAGTCGATGGGCTTTCGCCGGCCGATTTTCCTCGCTCGCGTGCACGCACGCAAATTCCACGCCTGGGTGGAAGCGCGGGGCTTCCAGCCCCGCGAATCGCACCCGCGTTCGTCACGCGCTTCAGCGCGGCAGCTTTTGCTTTCGCCCTAGCAGCAGCGACTAACCCGTAGGGGCGCAGCATGCTGACCCCTCACCCCCGCAGTGGTTGGTCAGTTTGAATTTTCTTGATCGTGACACAAGCGGTCAAAATTCAAACTGACCAAGCACGGCATTGGCGCCCATTTCGCGATTTTGAGAGTGCCTCACGCTCAGAGTTTTGAGCGCTGGTGGCAGCTTCCGTTTTCGGCTGGCAGCAGCGAGTAACCCGTAGGGCGCGGCATGCTGCGCCCTCAGCCCACAAATTCCGCAAGTGGGCGGGTGAAATCGCGCCGCCACGGTTGACTCGAATAGGGTTTGAATTTTCCGCGTGTAGCGCCGTCCTTCAGCGCGGCAGCTTTTGTGGCGAGATTTCAAGGACTCGGGAAATACGATACGGAGAATTTCTGTTACAGCAGCGGCGGCTCGTAGAGATACGCTAGCCCGTCCGACGTCACCGCATACGCTTTCGATCCATCGGCCGACCAGCGCAGATCGACCACTCCCTCGGCGGCGTACTCGTCGAAAATCTTCAACCGCTTCAAATCCACCAGAAGCAGCCGGCCCTTCGCCGAATTTTTCAGCCACGAGCTGAAGCACACGCAAATTGGCAGTTGAGGATGGCACGCGCACAGCTCCGCGCCAAACGGCAGCGGCTCCGGCTCCATCGTATCGGCCGCCAATCGGCTTGCTTGTCCCGCCGAGCAAAAAATAATTTGCCGGCTGTCGTACGTCCACGAAAGATCGGTGATGTGCCCCTGCGCGTGAAACACGCTCTGCTTTCGCAGCGACGGCGCCTCCAAAATCGCAATCGAATCGTCCGCCCACTCGCCTTCAATCTCGACCACGCACGCAAGGCTGCTCTCATCCAGACTAAACTCTGCGCGCCCAAATCCCGCCGCCACTGCATCGTCATCGAAGCCGCCGTTGTCTGAGACGCTCGCTGCGCCATCGCCGCCCGACGCCGCTGCTCGCCATTCGATCCACTCAGAGCATTCCGCGAGCGTCAATTCGCTCGAAGGCGCAGCCGCAAACGGCAGCGCATCAGCATTTTTTGCCGCTGCTTTCCAAATTCGCACGCGCGCGTCGCTCGCGCCGCTCGAACTTGCCGCAAAATAATTTCCCGCCTCGGACCACCTCAGCGCCGAAGGGAACGCTTCAAATCCGCCGAACGCTCCCAGAAACATCTTCGCGTTCAAGTCAAACGCGTGCAGCTCGCGCGGCCATCCGCTCCATGCCGCCACCAAATTCCGCCCCGTTGGCGACCACGCAAACGCCGCCGGTTGCCCTGGCCGCGCATTGGAACTCGCGCCTGGAACTGAAAGCGCCAGCAGCGGCACGCCCAACTCGATGTCGTACAGCGCGACGCTCTCCGCGCCATGCCGCACCAGCGGCGAAACCGCGCAAATTTGTCCCGCGGGCGAAATGGCCAAATGCGCCGCGCGTCCGCTGAAAACTTTCTTCACCAGCCAATTCGATTCACGCGAAAGGTCCCGCAGTCCGCGCGCCACCAGCGCCGCCGAACGCACCGCCAGCGCTTGCGCCGGAGCGGGCACGATTTGCTGCGCGGTTTTTTCGTGAAGTGACATGAATCGCTCAGCGCAAGGGCAGGGAAGGCGTTTCCGGATGTTCGAGCCGGTCGCGAGCTTGTTCGATTTGCGCGTCCACTTTCTCGGTCATTTCCTTCAGCACGTCGCGCCCGTATTTCTCCGCTTCGCTAACTCGCTCTTTGAGCTGATACAGATCGGACCGCGCCATCTGCTGTAGCTCCGCCTCGATCTCCGCCACCCGCCCGCGCGCCTGGCTCAGCCGACGGATCACGCGAACCAGTTCCGCTCCCGGTCCCTCGCCCTTCACCGCTTCCGGGCTGCATTCGTATTCGTTCAGGATTTTCGCGAGCCGCGCTTCGTCGCCTTCTTCGTACGCTCGATTCGCGTCGGCCATCAGTTGTTGTCGCTTCGCTCGATCGTCGCGGTCGGAAGTCAGATCGGGATGGATGCGCTTCGCCACGTCGCGATAGAGCCGCTTCATTTCCGGCGTTGCTTCGAACGCGCGCGGCTCGCTCGCGGATTTTTCTCCCGCCGCTGATTTCGTCTCGTCCGCGCGGGCGCGAGCCTCGCGCGCCGCCTGTTGCGCGCGTTCGTTGCCGGGCTGCTGCCGCGCCAGACGCTCGGCGAGTTGCGCCTTGCATTCGTCAAGCTCGGCGTAGCGCGCGCCGATGAAGTGCAGGTAGCGCCGCTCGAAAGCCGAAAGCTCCGCGCGCAAGTTGGCGACGCGCAGCTCGCGGTCGGCCAGTTCGCTTTCGATCGCCGACTGCTCGGCGAGCTTCCGCGCGAGTTCCTGGTCTTCCGGTTTCTGGATCGGGGTGGTTTGGACTGGCGCCGCGCCCGGTTGCGCCGGACGAGGCTCCGCCGCTTTCAGCGCCACGATATTTGCCTCTGAGAGTGCTTGCTTGCAGCGGTGCGCCGTCAGCCAACAAAAGTGATTCCCAAGCGGCCGACGCGCCCGCAAATTCCTAGATAAATTGTATGTCGCAAGCGCCAGCGCTCCGGGAATTTGCCGCGCGGGGTTTCCAGAATTGAGGATTTAATAATCGATCATCCGCGGCGGAGTGATGCAGGCTTGGGCCGCGAAAGAACTATCAGCGTTGCGGCTGCAAAAGGCCTATTTCGCGCCTGCAAGGATTCTTTCGATTTGCGCGAAATGATTCAGATCGTGGCCGGCGGTCATTTCCACGATGGTTCGGACGCTCTGCTCGCCGCGCTCCGGATGCATGGCCGATTTCTTCCAGTCCTCGGGCGCCAGCGATTTCAACAGCGCGACGTTTGCTTCGCGCAAGCCGCGATACTGCGCAAGCGATTTTCGCGCGTCGCGCTTTTCGTAGCGCATGGCTGCGGCCCACGCGTCCTGATCGAACGGCTGAATCGGCTCGCCCGGCTGGCTCAGCACCATGCGCATGCGCCAGCCCAGCGCGAATTCCGTATCCGCCAGATGCGCCGCGATCTCCGCGATCGACCATTTTCCCGGCGCGGGCCGCTTGCGCCCCTTCGCCTGCGTGACGCCTTTCAGCAGCTTCGCCAGTTTCGCAGGAGCCACCGCTTGCAACTTCACCGGGTCGCGCCCGGCGAGATAGCCGTACATCTTCTGTATGTATTGTTGCGACGTCTCGCGCATCGACGACCTCCTGCCGACGTGTTGAACGCTGTCGTCCTGAGAAGTCCGCCGCGGCGGACGACCACGGATCGCTCTTCAGTCTTGTCTCATGGTCACCAAATCTGGCAGCGCTGGCCCGCCGGACGCACCATCGGCGATTTCTCGGAGCATCCAAACGCTTTCGCGAACGCCGGCGTATTCGAGAGCGGCCCATTGGCGCGAAATTCATCCATGGGATGCGGATCGGTCTTCATGTAAAGATGCGCGATCTGCGGACGCAAATTCGACGTCCAATTGCGCGCGTACGCCAGGAAGAACCGTTGATCGGGCGTGAACCCGTCGATCTTCTTTCCCGCTTTTGCTTCCGGCGTGTTTTGAAACGCGCGATACGAAATGGTCATGCCGCCGAGATCGGCGATGCTTTCCCCTTCATCGAGCTTGCCCGGCTCGTGCAGCCCGAAAGCCACGAATGCGTCGAGCTCGTTCACGATGCACTCGCCACGCGCCTGAAAATTTTTCAAGTCCTGCGGCGTCCACCAATTCTTCAGATTGCCGTGTCCGTCGAACTTTGCGCCTTCATCGTCAAAGCCGTGGGTCATTTCGTGGCCCATTATCGAGCCGATTCCGCCGTAATTCGTAGCGTCATCCGCGTGCGGATCGAAAAATGGCGGCTGCAAAATGCCCGCGGGAAACACGATCTCGTTCATCGACGGATCGTAATAGGCGTTCACCGTCGGCGGCGTCATTTGCCATATCGTGCGGTCCAGCGGCTTGCCGATCTTCGACAGGTCCCAGTCGAACTCGAAATCGTTGCCGTGCAGCAGGTTTTCGACGTACGGCCCGCCGGTCACCGCGTATTTCGAGTAGTCGCGCCATTTATCGGGATAGCCGATCTTCAGCGCGATCGTGTCCAGCTTGGCGATGGCCGCTTTGCGCGTCGCGGGGCTCATCCACGAAAGCGTGGAAAGGTCCTGGCGCAGCGCGGCCATGATGTTTTTCACCATCGCCAGCGCGGCGGCCTTGGCTTCCGGAGGAAACGCGCGCTTCACGTAATACTGCCCGAGCGCCTCGCCCAGCTCGTTATCCGTCGATTGGACGCAGCGCTGCCAGCGTGGCATCATCCGTGGCGTGCCTCTCAGCGTGCGTCCGTAAAAATTGAAATTTTCCTCTTCGAACTTCCGCGGCAGCGCTCGAGCGGCGGTGTGCAGCAGGTGCCAGCGCAAGTACACTTTCCAATCGGATAGCGGCACCGACGCAATCGCCGCGTCCAAGGCCTTGAAAAAGTTCGGCTGGCCCATGTCAGCGCCTGCCAGCCGCGGCTGGCCCACTTCGCGGAAATAGGCTTGCCAGGAGAAGTGCGGCGTCACGTCGTCCATTTGCCGCAGCGTCATCGGATGGTAGTTTTTCTCGGGGATGCGCAGGTCGGCCACTTTCGTCGAGCCTTCCGCGAGCTTGGTTTCGAGGCTCAACACCGTGGCGGCTTCGCTCTGCGCCTTCGCGGGCGAGTCGCCGAGCAGCGTGAACATTTTGGCGATGTGCGCGGTGTACTCGCCGCGCAGTTGCTTCGATTTCGCGTCCTGATCGACGTAATACTGGCGGTCGGGCAATCCCAATCCGCCCTGGCCCGCTCCGGCGATCACGTCCGAGCTGTTTTTCAAGTCCTGCTCGGAGCCGAATTGGAAGCCCACGTTCACGCCCATGCTTTGCAGCCGCGCGATTTCGGCTTCGAGTTCCTTCGCGTTGCTGATGGCGTCGATGCGCTGAAATTCGGGCTGGAGCGGCTTGGTCCCGGCCGCGTCAATCGCGCTGGTATTCATGCAACTGCCGTAGTAGTCGCCGATCTTCTGCCAATTCGATCCCGGCTGCGGGTGCTTGTCCGTGGACGCTTCTTCGAGAATTTGGTGGAGTATTTCCTGATTGTGTTGTTGCAGCTCGTTGAAGATACCCCATCCCGCGTGATCCGCCGGAATCGGATGCGATTTCATCCAGCCGCCATCGGCGAATTTCCAGAAATTCTGGCAGGGAGAAACCGAGCGGTCGAGGTTCGCAAGGTCAAAGCCGCGCGCCGCCGACGCCGATTCTTTTCTCG
>JASHPG010000156.1 GCA_030038275.1 Candidatus Acidiferrales bacterium
CGGCTTTGCTTTCGCCTGCTCCGGTGACATGTAGGAAGCGGTTCCAAGTAGCACGCCCGCTTGCGTGGCCATGTGCGTCAGCGTCGGCGAGTTGCCGATGTCCATCGACCACGCATCGCCTTCGATCGCTTTGGCTAACCCGAAATCGAGAATCTTCACCACGTCTTCGCGGGAAATCTTGATGTTCGCTGGCTTCAGGTCGCGATGAACCACGCTGCGCTCGTGCGCGTATTCGAGCGCGTCGGCCATCTGCCGCGCAATCCGCAGCGCCTCCTCGATGGGAATCGCTCGCGCTTGATTTGCTTGTGTAGCGGCGACCTTCAGGTCGGCGCCTTGCCCCGAGGGAGCCGAACGGGGCTTCGCTGTTCGCGTTCCAGCCGACGTGTGTTCGGCAATCCCGGGAGGTGTTGGGCTGCTTCCGACTGCGCCGCTGCTGATGCGTTCCGCCAGCGTCGGCCCCTCGACCAACTCCATCACCAGCGCGCGAGTCGTGCCCGAATCCTCAAATCCGTAAATCGCCGCGATGTTCGGATGATTCAGCGACGCCAGCACCTTCGCCTCGCGCTCGAACCGCGCCATGCGCTCCGCATCGCGCGCAAACACCTCGGGCAAAACCTTAATCGCCACGTCGCGCCCCAGCTTCGTATCCCGCGCGCGATACACCTCGCCCATGCCACCAGCGCCAATCGCGCCAGTGATCTCGTATGGACCTATGCGTGTCCCTGAGCTGAGCGTCATTTTGCGCCTGGATTATAGCCCGCAGTGACGTAACCTGTCTGACCAGTTTTCAGCAAATCTTGTTCGTGGCGGACTGGTCCGCTCAAGGCCCGGTTCCGCTCTCGGGCGGCGGCGATGAAGGATTTAAGGCAGGTTAAGCAGCGGAATCGGTGCAGGTTTTGGCGCTATACGGAGCGTAAAAGTGCAAAATATCGCCCTCGAAGAGGGTGATTTTATTGCACTAACTGGTTCGCCTTTTGTTCACCTGAGGTGAAGCAGTTTAGATGGCCGACGCGCGGGCTACGGCTGCGTTGCAGGAGCCCGTTGTGACGGCTGCGCCGCGCTCTGGTTGGGTTGCGCGGAGCCAGCCGCGGCGGTCGAGCCCGCCGGAGCCGAACTGCTGCCGGCCGCGTCAGATGCGGCGGAGCCAGCGGCTGAAACGGGCTGCGCGCCCGCAGTGGCAGGTGCGCTCGCGGTACCCGCCTGTCCAGCAGGCGGGTTCAGCTCCGCGATCGAGTACTTCGGCGCGGAGATGTAGCCGTGGATATGATTCCTCGAAATTTTATTAACCACGATTTCGAGCGGCTGCGGTTCGTCGGAACTGCTGATCCAGACGGGCTCGTAGAGATCTACGTTCTTTTTCTCCAAGCGGTTGTCGTCCACGAGCAACATCATATTGTAACGGTCGTGCTTGGTGTCCGCATGGCGCAGCGAAAGCGAAATCGGCCCGGTGCGGCTGAACTCCTTGCTGCGCGAAAGATCGAATTCGAAATAGCTACGCTGGCCGCGCTTTTCGAGGGCCACAAGCTCCGCGTGATTCTTGGCGATCGAGCCATTCAAGCCGGCGGCGGTGGAATCGAGGTTGGCCTGCAGGTCGGAGCGCGTTTGGACGATGGACTGATTCGCCTGGTCGAGCTCCTTCTGCTGCGCATCCACACGGGCCTTCAGCGCGTCGTAGCGCTTTTCGGAAGCCGTCAATACATGACGGCGGCGCGCGTAAGTGTGAGCCGAACGCTTGGCGGCTGCCGCCTTGGCCTGCTGCTCTTGCGCCGCTTGCGCGGCAGCTTGCAACGCGGCGGCTTGCTGCTGCGCGACGATGTCATTGAGTTTGGCGGTAGTCGATTGAAGCTGATTCTGCAACTGCGCGACGCTCGCATTTAACGAAGCATCGCGCGCGGCCATTGTGTTGATTTCTGATTTTTGGCTGTGCGCGTAAACGATGGCCAGGCCAGCCACCAAAATCAGCGCGACGATCACTACGCCAGGCCAGATGCTTGCCCGCGAACCGCCCAGAGTGCCGGAACCCTCAGACTGCTCGTTATTTTCTTCGGTCTCTTCCTCGCGATAGTCGTTCATGTTCCTCTACCCCTTGCCCTGGCGTCAAGCGGTCCGTGAACGTGGTACCGCGCGCGCTCCGCCGAAAGAGAGGGCACGAGCGGTTCCAATTGGCGTACCGCGTTCGGTAGTTCGCAAGTGCAACAAACAAAGGAGGTAAACTGCGGCTCGACGACGAATTGAAATCAGGAATACCGTACCAGTACCTGCACTTTTTACCCGGTTAGCGGTGTAGAAGAATCATCGTCGATGAGGCTCTATTGATTCCCGCTCTGCTGGCTGACGAGTTCGCGCACCACCGCAGCGCTTTGGATGCGGATGTAGGGATCCGGATCGCTGTGAGCGTGGTCGCGCAAGACGGAAAGCATGTGACTGCTGGAAACCAATTGGCCGTTGTCAGCCAGATCGCGCAGCGTGTCGATCACTTGTTCGCGAACGCCAGGATCCTGATCGCTTGAAAGCGCGTCCAGCAGCATGCGGCCGACGAGGTCGCCGGGGCCGGGATCGTTCAGCGCTTGGAGAGCTTTGAGGCGCACGGCAGCGCTGGCGTCCTGCTGCATGGCGTGCGAGAGCGCGGAGTGGACTTCGGGGTTTTGGCTGCGGCCCGAAAGCGCGTTGACGGCGCCGAGGCGGACGTCCGGCGCGAAAAGATCGCCATGGCGCAGGACGTACAGGAGAACGTTGCGGACGTTGCCATCGTCAACCGTGCCCTGTAAGGTGTAAGGCTGCTGCGCGTCGAATTGCAACTGAACTTCCGGCGGCACGCCAGCGCCCGACGGGAGGACGTTGATACCGGCAACGGTGGCGCGATGGAGGTCAAGAGCCCGCAGCGGCGATTCGGCCGAAGCGGGAGATGCATCGCTCGATTGTGACGCCGGCGCCGCATCGCCGGCGCTATTTGCGGCCGCGCGCGAATTTTGCGCCAGAACGAGCGGAGGACGAGCAGCCGCCGTGCGCGCGGGCTTTTCTTGCTGCGCGGGAATCGCGGGCTTCCGGAGCAGAAGGCGCGGCGCGAAAAGCCCGATGGAAAATCCGATCGCCAACAGAATCGCGGCGCTCCATGCAGGCCGCGGGGAAATCCAACTGGATGGAAGCAGGAGTCCGAACGAGCGCGCGATCCAGCCCTTTTCTTCCTCGCGGTCGAGCGCGTCCTGCAATCCGGCGCGGCAAGCGGCGAGCAGCGCAGAGTCTGGTTCAGCGTGCTGCACAGCGATACGAGCGAGTATTTCGCGTTCGCGCGCGAGATCGGCGGAGCAGGCCGCGCATTCGGCAAGGTGCGCGGCGAGACGGGACTCTTCGGCGGAATCGAGTTCGCCGCCCGCGGCTGCCAGCGAACGAAGCGGC
>JASHPG010000157.1 GCA_030038275.1 Candidatus Acidiferrales bacterium
TAGCGACACAATCACGTTCTATGGAATTTTCCCCAAGCTGCAGTAGCGGCAATTCGTGCTGCCATCGAGCCACGCTCATCGGCCGAGTTGCCGACCGCGCGAGACAGTGACAGCCGATCCATCTGCCACAAAGGCGCTATCGGGCGCCCGCGATTCGAGAAATTCGAATTCGGGCGGATATAACCCGCTGACGGAGCCTTTAAAAGCCGCTTCTCTGGCGATGCGCACTTGCCAAGGTGGATGCTCCACGCGGTATTCCACAGTGCAATCAACGGAGCGGCGCGCGTAGCCCCAATAGTGCTCGGCTATGAATTCTTCGTGTGATCCGGACGCGAGGGGCGTCGCTGGCTCCAGGTCCGCGGCGCTGATATGGTTCCAGTTCCCGCCGAAGCGCCAGGCGTATTCAACCCGCGCCGGCTCGACCTTGTGTCGCATGGGCAGGCGGACGTAATTTTCTCTGTACAGCGTGCGCGCAACCCATGCAATCGCGCGCCGAGGCACGATTTCCCGGATAAACACCACGCCTCGACGATCGCCGCGACGTACGTAAAAGCGCAGGTTCACCTCGGTGAAATTGTGATGGAAGGGAATTGCGACGCCGCGAACGCGCGTATTCAGAAACAGAAAGCCGACCAGGCTCACGTATGTATGGCCCCGCCAATAGTCTATTTCAACGCCGCGGGGCGCGTACGACGCAAGCAGTGCGCCGTCAACTTCGTAGTTGAGCATCACTAAATCACGCCAGGCCGCGGTTAGAAATGGCTTGGCATTGGACTTCGTGATTTCTGACGAATCGGTCGCTAGTTTCGACAAGGTCGTCGCTTACTCGCCGCGTCCGCGACGCCCCGGCGAAGCCGCGGGCTTTCGGATCTGAGCGAAGGACAGCCCTTTGCCCTTCTTGCTTGCAAGCGCCCCTTGCAGGAAGCGGGTGCGCGGAGCTTGGCCCTTGCCCTTGAGATTGGAGATGCTCGTTTCCTTGCGATCAGAACCATCGCTCGAGACCTAGCAATCGTTCATACACATTAACAGCCTTCCGGGGGTTATGGGCTCCCGCAACCACACTCGATAACATGTCGATTGAAACATTTTCGCCCTTACCGCTCAACGTTTTCGGCTCGTGGATCACGCTGCTCGATCCCTCGGACGTGCCGCCGGGCATGTCGCCAAACCTTGCCGACGTGGACTTTTTCCCCGGCGGTGTTCGCACCCGCCCGGGTCTCGTGTCTGAAATGACGGGCCTCGGCGGCACGCCGCAAATCAACGGCTTAAAGTCGTACATCAACACCAACCTGCAACCGTTTTTGCTGGTGCTCGATTCGCTCGGCAATATCTACGAAGAAGTTTCGCCGGGCGTGCTGAGCCTGCTGGCATCCGGCGTGGTCAAATCGAACCTTTATCTCGCTTCGACGACGCACTTTGGCCGCGAATATATGGCGTTTGGCGATGGCCTGCTCGGACAGGATTTTCCGCGCCAGTTCGACGGCGCCAATTTTGATCGCGTTAGCCAGTTGGGGCCGGGCGAAGGCCCGTCGGTTGCCGATTCGAGCACTGCCGGCAGCGTGTCGCCCGGCGTGCATCAAGTCGCGGTTGTGTTCGTCACGCGGCAGGGATATTGGACGGCGCCCTCGCCTCCGGTTTCCTGGACCGCGGCGGGAAACTTGAAGGTCAGCGTCACGAATATCCCTACCGGCCCGGCGAATGTCGTTCAGCGGCTGTTGGCGTTCACTGCATCGGGTGGCGCGAGTTTTTACCACGTGCCCGCAGCGATGGTAATCAACGACAACGCTACAACGTCGCTGACGGTCGATTTTAGCGACACGATTCTGCTCTCCGGCACCAGCATGGATTACCTGTTCGGTCAGATCGAACTGCCCGCGCAGCTTGGCTCTGCAGCTTACGCGGAGCGCATTTTCTGGTGGGGCGAGCGCGCCAATATGGACAATTGGCGCAACCTCTCGTTCGATGGCGGGTGGGACGCTTCGGGCAATGGCCGGCCGCTGGGATGGCAATTGGATAGTTCATTCGGCGCAGGCGGCAGCCGTGAAGCGGTGGACTCCGTATGGGGCGACGCCTATCGCATCACTGCTGACGGAATCACCGCCAGCCGCGGAATGATCGAGCAGTACGCCACGATCGATGCCGCCGGCAATCCATTGTGCGTCAACAATACGGATTATTCCGTCCGTGCCCGCATCGCGCGAAGCGCGAACCTTTCCGCGGGAACGCTGCGAATCGCTGCTTATAGCCCAACAGCGGGCCAGATCGGCGACGGGATGACTGTGAGTTATCAGCAAGCCACAACAGCCTATCAAGAGTTCACAGCTGATCTTTTTCCGGCGCAGGCGTCTTTGCCCGCGGATTTGCTGCTGCGCGTTTATGGCGACGGCTTTCCGGCGCCCGCTGGCGAATCGTTTCTCGTCGATTGCATCGAGATTTTTCCAACAAACGCCTCACAGAACCCGTCGGTTGTGCGCGCCTCCGGCACGGACGAGCCCGAAGCCTACGACGGCGTTACGGGGATAATGAGCATCGCGGAGAACAACGGCCAGGGGTTGCGCGCAGCGTTCACACTCCGCAATAATCTTTACTTCGTCAAGGACCGCAGCCTCTACGTGACGGCCACTGACGGTGTAAATGAACCGGCGCTCTGGCAGGTTGAGGAAGTCTCGAATCAGGTCGGAACGCCCTCGGCGCATGGCGTAGGAGTGGGCGAAGAATGGGTGGTAATCGCCGGCCGCACGGGTCTGTATATGTTCGACGGCAGCCAACCGGTGAAGCTCTCGCAGGAAATTCAGCCGACATGGGACGCGATCAATTGGCAGTGCGGCCATTTGCTTTGGGTCCAAGTGGACACGCGCGAAAAGCGCATTTACATCGGCGTTCCGATGGGTTCCGCCACTCAGCCCAATCAGGTGCTGGTGCTCAACTATGCGGAGGGATTCACGGATCCACTCGTAGCCGCGCTGACGGCTCCTGAACGCGGCAGGAAATGGGCGCAGTGGATGATCCAAGCGAATTCGTGCGCGCTCGTTGAACGGCCGACGGGCGTAGCGCAGGTTTTCTTTGGGTCGAACAATTCCTCCGGAAAGATTTACGGGCTTACTCCCGGCGCGTATTCGGACGACGGCGCGGCGATCAACTCGTACTATTCGACGGCCTATTTGGCAGCTACCGGCCTGAGCGGACGCAATCTGTTTGGCTACCTCACTGGCTACGTCCAGGGCGCGGGATCGCTAGCGCTCTCGGCCAGCTTGCCGGGAAATGCGAGCACGACTGCTCTGGGCGCTTGGACCCTTGCTTCTCCGGCCGCGAAGGACATGGAGCAGTTCACGAACGTCCTGGCGGAGCGCGTTTCCTATCAATTCGGGACCAACACGGCAGGATCGTGGTTCTCGCTCACAAAGCTTGTACCCTGGGCCAAACCCGATCCATTCGCCATCGTCCGCGGCGGAAACTGAGGGTAGCAAACGGACTATTCGTCGAACAGCAGTTCGGGGTTGCGGTCGCGGATGGCGCGCATCGTAGCGCGGTCCTCGGCTACTTCTTCAGGACTTGGCTCCGCTGAATACGGTTCGGCCTGTTCGCTGCGCTCGCGACGGATAGCGCGGCGCATCTCCTCAACAGCAAGATCAACGGCACCGCCGAGATCCGATGCGCGCCCGGAGGCGATCACTTCCTCCAGGTGGGCGTACGATTCCGGCGATATCGCGGCAGAAATTTCCTTGCGACTGGATTGCATGGTTCCTCTTCGGTTTGAGCAGTATGCACCGAGAATTAGCAAATCCCGTAAAAGCTCTCAAGAAGGTAAATCACCCACATCCTGATGCTCACAGTCCCTCAAATGGAAGCGCTGCGGAACGCGAACCCGCAGCTATACGAAGCGTTGCGGCGCATCGCCGGCGCTTCGCTCGGCCCGAACCAAGGCTGGAGCCTGGACGATCAGATCGTCGATGGAACGGATTACGCGCGCGTGGTTTCCGGCGCGCTGACGGCCGGGAACATCGACCCATCGAAATCGGGCGTGCTGATGAAAGGCTCCGTGCCTCCGGCGTGGTCCGGGGCGTTCACATACGTTTCAAGCACGTCCAGCTTGACGTGGTCCTGGTCAGGGCTGAGCATTTTTCGCGCGGACGGAACCACCACGGCGGTCCCTGACGGCTCCGTCGCAATCAGCGGACTCGCGGTCGGCACGACTTACTACTTTTATCCGTATTGGGACGACGTCGCCGGCGCGATCGGTTGGGTGGCCGGAGCTTCCGGCGCGCCCGCATACGCGCAGCCAGCTAAAACAAACACTGCGGCGCAGCAGCAAGCGCTACAAGGGCGCGTGCCACTGTCGCAGGGCGCGATGGTAGCAGCCACCACCACCAGTGGCACCGGAGGCGGTTCAGGGGGCGGCAGCGGAAGCTGTCTGCGCTCCGGAACAATGGTGCTGACGAAAGAGCGCGGCACCGTTGCGATTGAGACGTGTACGCCCGGCGAACACTTGCGCTGCCCATCGCAGGCACGCGGCGAGGCTTGGACGCGCATTATTCGCCTGGAAATACGCAACGCGGACACCTTTATCCGCCTGCACTTTTCGAACACCGAATCTCTGGACGTGACGCCGCACCACATTTTTACGCTGGCCGATGGTTCGCCGATACGCGCGGAGAGGCTCTGCTTGTGCGACGTGCTGGTGGGACGCTTTGGCCGTGTCACGCTCAAGAAGATCGAGGCGATTGTCGAGCCGGGGCAGAAAGTGACGGTAAGCTGTGAGCCCACCCACGAATTCTTCGCCGGCCGCCACGCCGCCTCGATCCTGACGCACAACTACACGTTTTCGTCCTGAGCAGTATCGGGATAGTTCGCGCGGCGCGTCATTCTCAATGGGGTTGCGCCGCGAAGAATCCCTCTTCGCCCGTGCCATATTGTCCCGCAGAGAGATCCTTCGCTTCGCCCAGGATGACAAATCGCATCATCTAGCCGGCAGTGTGCGAGCGCGCCGCGCGCCTATTGGCTGACGTGTTCGCCAGTTCCGTCAGCTTTGCGTCCGCTGCTTTCTCTTCATCGAGCGTTTGCTCAAGCTGTGCCGCGGCATTGTCGTAACCAAGTTGTCGGGCCCAAGCGCCCAGAGTGCCGTAAAGCGCGATCTCGTAGTGCTCGACCATGTTGCCGTTGGCGATTAACGCCGCGTCGCGGAGTTCCCGCGCCGGGATATTGGCCGCGGAATCTTTCGCCGCACTCATGATCTCCGCTAGGATCGAATTGCTCTTTGTGTCAGGTGTCAGCTGGCACGCTGAGAAGACGGTTTCCAGCCGCCTCACATGCCCTTTCGTTTCCTGTAAGTGCTGCTGCAACGCGCTGCGAAGTTCGGGAGATTGCGCCGCTTCGATCATCGACGGCAATCCCTTCTCAACCAACTTCTGCTCGCAATCGTATGCGTAACGCAGTTCGAGTTCGAAAAGCTCGTTCATGTTTTTGACAGTACCAAACATCACGAATCTCCTTTTGCTGGGCTATTTGCAAACCCGGTAAAACTCTCGGGTCGCCCTGGCACGGGAATAGTTTGCCGCGCCCAATCCACATGTACCGCGTTGCAGTTCACGAAAGCAGTGGGTCATTTCCTCATTTGGGCTGGGCGCTTGCCTTCCGATGAACGCTAAAGCCTACTACCTAACAACGCTCGGTGATTGGCGGCGCCATGCCGCGCGATTAGCCAATTCGCACTGGCTGGCTCTGGACGGCAATTCCGACGCGGCTGCGCTGCAAGATTCAGCGCGCATTCTGGTACTCGTCGAAGCCGACGAAGGCGCGCACCTGGCCCTCGAAAGCGATCGGGCCTTCGACCCGCTGCCGCATCCGCTTGCTCAGCGTAAGATTTCCACCTCGGCGCAAGCCGCTCTCGCGCAGCTGGGCGTCGCTTCCAGCGCGACCACGTTCGATGTCGCCGAAGCCGCCGTGCGCGTTCACCCGCTCCTCCGCCACCGCGTGTTCTGACCAACGGGAGTTTTGCAGGAGGGGCTGGGTCCCCTAAGAAGCGATGGGTTTTAGGTGAGAATTTCTTGCTCGTTCGCGAATACACAGAAGCCGATCTGGATGCCTTGCGCGCGATGCACGCGAGCCAAGGCTTCGACTATCCATTTCCGGAACTGGCCGATCCGATCTTCGTGTCAAAGCTGGTCGTCGAAGATGATGCCGGTACGCCCGTGATGGCTTCGCTCGCGCGGCTCACGTGCGAGATGTATCTGCTAATGGACCGGTCGCAAGAAGCAAGCAAGCCGGGACAATCCAGCACCCGGCGCGTGACCGCTCGACAGAGATACGACTGGTTACTGGCACTCCATGCCGCCGGAGAGCGCGATCTGCTCGCGCGTGGCCTCGACGATGCGCACGCGTGGCTTCCCCCAGCGGTCGCCAAGCGCTTTGGCCGGCGACTCGAAGCACTCGGCTGGGTCCGCGACGACGCATGGACACCCTATTGTCGCCGCCTAAATAGCGGTAGCTAGACCGCCCAGTGCAGGCTTCTCGGGAATTCAACTCTTCAAGCCACATACGGAGGCTTTATGTCACGTGGAGCGCAACACAGCACGCGCGCGCTTACCGATCAGCAGCTCGCCCAGCAGAACCAGCTTATCTCGCAGTCGAATCAGCAGGGGCAGCAGGACCGCGCATTGATGATGCCAACAATCCAAAGCCTGCTCACCAGCACCGGCTACACGCCTCAGCAACAGTCGGCGATCACGCAGCAGAGCATGGGCGCGGCAAACACCGCCTTTGACGCTCTGCGCCAGCGCGCCGCGAATCGTGTCGCAGCCACAAATAATTCCGCCGGCTTCGGTGACCTAACCGCACAACTTGGCCGCGAGCAGGCTCAGACCGACGCGAGCCAAGCCCAGCAGAATCAGATCGCCTTTGCCAATCAGGCGCTCAACGAGCACCTCGCCGGCCTCAGTGCGCTCGGCCAAACCTACGGTATCGATACGAATCTTCTCGGCCGCGCAATGGGAGTGCCTTCCGAACTGCTCAGCGTTCGACAACGCGCTTCCGGCAGCACGTCAAGCGGGCTCGGAGGACTCTTCGGAATCGGCTCCGGCATCGCCTCGCTTTTCGGATAGCCGCATCCTCAATACGACCCCGTAATGCACGATTAGTGCTCGATACGGGCAAAGCTCACACCTTCTAAGCGGCCGCCATTGGGGGCAGCGCGCCAGATGATCGGGTGGATATGAAAATTATTTTCATCTCGGCGGCAATCTTCGCGGCGATCTTTGCGCAGCCTCGGCGGGCCAACGCTCAGAGCCAGTCAACGTACTTGCGTTGGGCGGCGAGCGCGAGCGCCGCTGCGAATCCTTCGCTGACCTACAACGTTTATCGCGCGGCCTCATGTTCCGGCACGTTCGCGAAGATCAACGCCGCTCCTGTTGCTGTGACGATCTATCTCGACGATCAACCAGGGCCGGGGAGCTACTGCTACGAAGTGACGGCGGTTCTCAACGGAGTCGAAAGTACGCCATCAAACGCCGCGAGCGCCACGATTCTAGCGGTGCAAGAGCAGCCGCAAACCGTGACAAACGCGTCGGCTCCGCCGGCGTCCGCAAAGGCGGCGTGTTCGCACGCAGGGGATTTAATCGGTTGGATCCACTGCGTCGCGGCAAAAGCGCGCGCCAAGATCGCACCGCCATTGTCCGTCCGCTAAAACTTCACCATAAACGAGCGTGTGGGCGTGGTTTCGAACAACCGCCCTCACTTCGCCGCGCAAAGGGAGCAGGGAATTGAGCGCCAAGAGCTTGGTTAAGCCCGCAGGCCGTGGAAATGCCGTGGCGGTAATGGCTTTTGAAGACGGCGCCCTGAAGATCGAGGTCGCGCTGCGAATTCCTATTCGCGTTAAAGTGCACGGCGTCCGCGCGGCGATCGGCGAAAAGCTCAGCGAGCGCGAGCGGCAGGTGCTGGCGCAGTTGCTAACAGGGAAATCCAACAAAGAGATAGCCAACGCGCTGGGCGTCGCGATGCGGACCGTGAAATTCCACGTGTCGAGCATTCTGATGAAGGCCTCCGCATCGGACCGTCTGGACCTGATGGCAAAGGTGCGGAAGGCGGAGTCGTGTGGAAGTGGATTGTAATACGCCGAGGACGATGCGGAGGCGTTGCTGGTTGCCGGCTCAGTTGCTGACCGCGGCAGGAGTGCCGCGCTGCGCTAGTTCGCGAAGGCTTATGAGCAGTGCCGGACAAACAACGGGTGGAGGGTCGATCAAATGAACTGGGACGTTGTCTTTCACGTAGGCGATTTGATGGTTCAGTGTGCAATCGCATGGGCTGTAATTCCCGTCGCGCTACGTGTGATGGCCGTTCTAAAAGACTTCCCGCCCCACCGCCACGAGGCGAATGGCACGATTCGGTATCCCTACGGCTTTGAACCCGGCCGCACAGAGAAGCTGTGAATCTGGAACTCCGTCGTGACGAACGATCGAAGAAGGGCACAACGGGGAGCCTGTTCCTCGACGAGAAGCCGTTCTGTGTGACGTTGGAGCCGCCGGATCTCACGTTCGGCGTGGCGCATCCCTGTATTCCCTCGGGAACTTATTGCCTCCAAATCGGCTACTCGCCGCGATTCCAGCGGCCAATGCCTCGCCTCCTGGATGTGCCGGGCCGCGAAGGCATTCTGATTCATTGGGGCAATTACGTGGAGAACACCGAAGGTTGCGTTCTGGTCGGCTCTACTAAGACCACACTTTCCAACGGCAACTGGGCCGTTTGGAACTCGCGGGATACGTTCGACAAGCTATTCCGGGAAATTCAAGGCGCGCAGAGCGAAGGCGTATCGCTCACGATCTCTTGCACCGAAGCCGCAGAACCTCTAGAGCGCGACCTGAGCCGCCCCTAACCCGTCATTCTGGAGGAAACCTGATGGCTGTTGCGACACTGGAAGAATTGCAGCGATGGTTCGATGGACTCACCGAACAGGAGCGCGTTTGTCGCGTGTGGGTACGCGGCGAAGTTCACTCGGGGATATGCGGGCGCGCCGCCGTTGGCCTGGACCGAATGACTGGCCCGCGAGGTCTGGTTTGCGAAGCGCACAAGCCAAAAACTCGTGACTGGTTTGTGCGCTTCTTAGCACAGGAATAGGCCCCGAGCCTCACATCTGGAAGCGTCAGAAGGGAATCGGCACCATGCGAGAAAACATGCGGCAGGTTGGTCTAGCGTCAGTTGCGTCGGTGTGCCTGTGCGTCGTCGGCTTGGCGATCGCGGGTTGCGCGGCCCGAAACTCGGCAGGGAACTCGCTGGCGAATCCACCAGCCGCGAAGGATTGGACCATCACCGCGACGTGGCAAGAAAACTTCACGAATTATGTGCCCTGCAGTTCCACGGTGGCCAAAGGCTGCGTGAGCGGGTTCACTTGGGGCTATTTGCAAGGGACCACCGAAGTTCCGTTGAAAACGAGCGCGGCAAGCGTGTGTACGGGATCGGCGCAGCCGGAGACGTGTACGGATACGACAAACGCGACGCTGGGAATTGGACCGATCACATTTTATGTTGTCGCGAACTACGTGGATAACGCTGGTAATTCCGGCAGCACGAACTCAGACCAATCGGCGCAGCAGAGCGTCAGCTTAGTCGCGCCGGCAGGGTTGACAGTGAGTTGGCAGTAGCAGCGCCCTCCCGAAATCACAAAATTTACAGAGGAGAAGAGCATGAAACGAACGGTTATCGCCGTCTTCGCATTAGTATGTTTATTTTCAGCCATTCCGGCGGCAGCGCAGAGCTCGAGCAGTGAAGCGGCGGCGCCACCGACAAATCAGGGCAGCTTTTCGCTGACCGCGCAAGCCGTGGCGTTGCCGGGCGGAGGCCAGACCGTCGCCGCGACGGACGTGGGCGCGACGTTCCAGGTCACCACCAATTTTTCGCTGCGGGACGACAATCTTCTGGCGCCATCAAATGGGATGCAGTTTTATGGCGGCGGTGCGAACTACTTCTTGCCGACAAGCTTCCTGAAGAACAGCAAGCTGAACCCGTCCAGCTTTCAGCCGTACGTGACCGGGAGCATCGGCGTGGATCGCATCGTGCCCGCGACGGGCCCGAGCCAGCAGCACATCGCGTTTCTGATCGGCGGCGGCCTGAACTACAAACCCGCGACCGGCGTTTGGGTGAACCTTTTTGAGGCGCGGTACGCAAAGCTGCCGGGGCTTGCGAACAACACCGCAATTATCAGCAGCGGATTCACGCTGAACTTCTGACCTCTCAAGGTTCGCTTACCGAACTCGCTCCCCATCGATCCACAATCCCAACTAATTGATACGCAGTCGCCGCGATATTCGCGGTGCGAAGAAGCGGCAAGCCGAGACTGGACCCAAGGGCTCAGCGCACACCTGCCACGAAGCGCCGCGGCAGCGCACCGGGCAGTCGGTATCTCGAAGTGGGTTTATTCCTAGCGTTCTTCGCGATCGGCCGCATCGGTCAGAGCGGATGCACGAGGGCCCGGCGGTGCCGCTCCTTAGCGGCCAGAAAGGTTGAGGGGCGCAGTTTGAGGCCCCGAACTGCACAAATGAGCAAATATAAGCCGGTAACACACGCCATCGCCGCCGCGCTAGGAACATTAGTCGTGGCCGGGCTTTCTCCGCAGGGGCAGTCTCTGATCTCAAAACTTCCTCACGGGGAAGCGATCTATGCGGCCATAACGTTCGTAGGCGTGCTGTTAGGTGTGTACCACGTGCCAATTGGGCCGGTTCGCGCAAGTGCGCCCGGAACCTCGACGTCGACGAAGGCGGAGAGCTAATGGCGCTGTTTTCGATCCCGGACCCGGTTTCCATCCTCGAGGCGGCCGCAACCGCCAAAATTGAGCGGGAAACCATCAATAGCCTTGTGAGTGCGTCGTATTCGGCCCAGATCACGTTTTTATGGCGGGCGGCACAGTCCAAGCTTGCCCGAGTCCTAGGGTTGAGCGCAGCGATGCAGGACGCAGCCGAGGCGGAATACCTCAGCCTGCGAGAGCTGCAGGAACGCCAATTCCTGACCCTCACGGTACCAAACGACATGCTCGATCCAAACTTGGAGGCGCGGTTCGAAACAGTTTTGGTGAAGAAGCACTAGAAGCCATCTGGCTCTGTTGACATCCTCGTGAAAAGGTAGCGATGCCTCAGGCGATACAGATTGAAACTCAGGCCGAGCAGAAGAGCTTGACGCTTCTGCATCGGCAACGTGCGACCGGGAGCGCGAGCCGAGAGCTTGCGTTTCACCGAGGAGAAGAGAGTTTCGATCAAAGCCCGGCGCCGGTAGAGCTGGCGCGGAAACGAACGCCGCATCTCGGCGCGCACGCCGTGGATGTGCCAGGTTTTCTTTCCGCGCTTGGCCGGGATCACGCTCTGGGCCCCAAGCTGCGGCCGGATATAGGTGTGATTCCTCTGCTGTCGAACTCGGCATCGGCCAGCACCAGACCGATCGGCGTTTGCTGAGAAGCCGTCTGGACGACGGCAGGCAAATTTGCACAGTCGTTCCAGGGACCACGCCGCGCAATCTGCGCGAGCAAGAACTGCTGATCCATGTCCGCCACGACCACCCATTTCAACCAATGCCTCCACGGCAGTGGCTTTTGTCCGTGATGATGCATGCGCCGCACGAAGAACGTGCTGACCGCGCCCTGCGCCAAGCCAGTGGCGTCGACGGCCACGCGGGCTTTCCGTCGGCTTTTTCTGCGCCTCCCGCGCAACCGGCGCACCGTCTCGCCCACCGCGCGGTCGATAGTCACATCGTTCAGACGCTGCAGAAAACGGTATAGTGAAATCGGGCACGCTGGCAAGACCCAGCGCCTGACGGAGTTCGCGATGCTCGCCGAGCCGCACCTCGGCTTCGCGAAAGGTCCAATCCTCGTAGCGCATCAGACAAAGAATCGCCAGCAGTTGGGGTTGGCTGAACAAGCGCTTGCTGAAACGGCTTCGGTAGCGCGGAAGCACCGCCCCTGGAGACTTGTAGAGCGACGCGGGCAAAAGGCAGGAGTCCGACTTCGGCCATCGCACCTCCTGCTTCGATAGAAAACAACAATAAGCGATCCGCTCTAAGATTGGCCTAAATAGGCGATTGGCCGAGAGAGTTTTGCAGGAGGGGTGACAGTTTGAGCACGGCTGCAGCCGAGCTCAAGTTAACTCCGCAGTCGGGGCCACATCGCCATCGGCGATCATTCCCGAATCGCCTTCACCGCCAGCCGCTTCATACTGCTTCGGCCGACGAAGCATCCTTAATCCGCCAGGCGGGTGAAGCATCGTTGAGTCAACCCGGCGTGAACGTCGAAAAAATCAAGGCCAACATCGCCGCCGCGGAAGCCGAACTAGGGGACGGAAATGAAAAAACTGGCGGGAGAAGCCACTGCACCTATTGCGGATTTGAACTTGACGATGATGAAGAAGGCGACATGCACGAGGATTGCAGCCGCCGCTACAATCGTGGGTGATCTCCGCAGTGCGCTTCTCCGCGACTCGCGGAGCGCGGGCTTGGCCGCCCATGCCGGTTGCGTGAATACCGGACTAATTGTGGTCAGCACGATTTCAACAACAATATCTTGTGTATTGCCATGTAGGCGCGACTAGGGTATATAGCTGCCATGCCGAGTAGGGGTAACACCTCAACCTGGAGCTTTTCTTTCGCGGATTTAATTCCGCGAATGAATATTATGTTTAGAAGTGAAAGGTGGGTTCGTTGATGGGTTGGAGATGAAGCGATTGAGTTAGCCGCACATATCTATCTGCGAAAGCGCGGGAGGCTGGCGCGGGCGGCGGCGATGGTACGGTCGATGTCGGCGTTGGTATGCGTTGCGGAGACGAACAAGGCCTCGAATTGTGATGGCGGTAGCAGGATTCCTTGGCTGAGCATTTCCCCAAAGAACTTGGCAAATAAGGCGGAATTGGCGCGCTTTGCGGCGGCGTAGTTGGAGATTGGGCTGCCCGCAGGCCCCCCTCGTGCGTATTGCACGACCGCGAAGTTCGGGCTGTCGGCATGGCTGTCTTGTGCGTGTTGCGTAACGGCGAAGTTTGGGCTGCCGACATGGCTGCTTTGCGCGTATTGCGGAGCGGCAAAGCTCGGGCTGCCCGCGTGGCTGCCTTGCGCGTGCTGTTGTGGGACGGCAGGACTTGGACGCCCCGGTTGGCTCTCGTGAGCGTGCCGTGGAGCGGCGAAGTTCGGGCTGGCACCCGCGCGGCTGTCGTGGACGCTCTGCGGGGCGGCAAAGCTTGGGCCGCTCGCGTCGCTGCCTTGTAGGTGTTCCGGAGCGACAAAGAATAGGGTTAGGAGCGATCCGGCTTGATTGACGTGGCCGGGAACTCCCGAATCCTTTAGCGCTTGGCGGAGGCCGTCGGCCAGGCGGCTTGACTTGCGGTCCAAATCCTCATAGAAATCTGCTGAATCTAAATGGGTTAGCGTAGACAGACCGGCGCGCATTGCGAGCGGATTGCCGGAAAGGGTACCGGCCTGATAGACGGAGCCGAGAGGGGCGATCATGTCCATAAGGTCGCGACGACCACCGTATGCGGCAACGGGCAGTCCCCCGCCGATGATTTTTCCCAAAATGGTAAGGTCGGGCTGAATGCCGAAGACCTGCTGGGCACCACCGTTGATTAAGCGGAAGCCAGTGATGACCTCGTCGAATATCAGTAGTGCTCCGTTGCGTTCCGTAATTCTACGTAACAACTCCAGGAAGCCCGGTTCGGGCGGGACGACGCCCATGTTGGCAGCGACAGGTTCGACTATTACCGCCGCAATTTTCCCTTTGTGCTCCGTGAATAGGCGCTCGACGGCGTCCGCGTCATTATATGGAGCATTGAGGGTAAGGCTGGCAAACGCCTCTGGAACGCCGGGACTGGACGATATCGATAGGGTGGCTAGCCCGGACCCTGCCTGGGAAAGAAATGCGTCCGCGTGGCCGTGGTAGCCACCCTCGAATTTGAGGATCAGGTCGCGGCGAGTATGGGCTCGCGCCAGGCGCACGGCTGACATGGCCGCTTCCGTCCCGGAGCTTACAAACCTAATCTTTTCAATGGATGGAATGGCGCGGGAGATACGCTCGCCAAGCTCGATTTCGAGAGGGGAAGTCATGCCGTAGCTGGTGCCGCGCTGGGCCTGATCGGCGATGGCGGCTACGACATCCGGATGGGAGTGACCGAGGATCAGCGCTCCCCAGGAGCAGACGTAGTCGGTGTATTCGCGACCATGGGCGTCCCAGACGTGGGAGCCTTGGGCGCGCTCGATAATCAAAGGCTCGCCGCCGACGGCTTTGAAGGCGCGAACGGGACTATTCACCCCACCGACGAGAATTTTCTGGGCGCGATCCCACAGGCCAGACGACTGCGGCTGACTGGATTGTTTGGCTTGTTTGGAGAGTCCGCTGGCCATGGGGTTTTGCCGTTGCTAGCAGTGCTTAAGCCAGCGAGCAAGATCCTTGGCGTGATAGGTAAGGATGATCGAGGCGCCAGCGCGCTGAATTCCGGTCATGATTTCAAGGACGATGCGCTGCTCGTCAATCCAGCCATTGCGCGCGGCGGCTTTAACCATGGCGAATTCCCCACTGACGTTGTAGGCGGCGACGGGCACGTCGAAGCGCTCGCGCACGGCGCGAATGACATCGAGGTACGGCAGCGCCGGTTTGACCATGATGATGTCCGCGCCTTCGTCGAGGTCGAGGGCGACTTCGCGAAGGGCTTCGCGCGCGTTGGCCGGGTCCATCTGGTAGCTGCGGCGGTCGCCGAATTGCGGGGTGGAATCGGCGGCTTCGCGGAACGGGCCATAAAAAGCGGAGGCGTATTTGGCGGCGTAGGCGAGGATGGCGACGTCTGTAAAGCCATTGGCGTCAAGCTTGCCGCGAATGGCGGCGACGCGGCCATCCATCATGTCCGAGGGCGCGACGATGTCCGCGCCAGCGCGGGCGTGGGACAGCGCCGCATTGGCGAGCAATTCGATGCTGGGATCGTTGAGAACCTCGCCATCTTTTACGACGCCGCAATGGCCGTGGCTGGTGTATTCGCAGAGGCAAACGTCGGTGACGACGAGCAAGTTGAGCTTGGCTTTGCGGATCGCGTCGATAGAGCGTTGGACGGCGGCGTTGGGGTCGGCGGCCTCGGTGCCGGTTTCGTCCTTGTGCTCGGGCAGGCCGAAGAGAATCACTGCCGGAATGCCTAGATCGGCAACTTCGCGGCATTCTTCGACGATTCGGTCGGGAGACTGTTGATAAACGCCGGGCATGGAGCTTATTTCAGCGCGCACGCCTTTGCCCGGGCAGGCGAACATCGGATAGATGAGGCCGTTCGTCGAGAGATGCGTTTCGCGGACGAAGGCGCGGAGCGCTTCGGAGCGGCGCAGGCGGCGCGGGCGGTGAATTGGGAAAGTCATGGGCGCGCCTTAGCTCGACCCCTTTCGGAGAAGTATTCTTCCATCGCCTTGACGATGGCCGTGACGCCCGGCTGCGGCGACTCGAATGCGACAGGAGCGCCGGCATCACGAATCGCGCCGGCCGTGGTTGGGCCGATAGCGCCGAGCGCCGAATGTTTTGCGAGCTGCATCATCGCTATTTTTCCGACCGTCTCCGCAAAATTCCGGAATGCCGACGGGCTGCTAAAGAAAATCAGGTCCGCGCCGTCGCGCTGAATGCGAGCCAGCGCTTCGTTATCAATCGATTGTGGCACACCGGTGCGATAGGCGACAACCGATGTGACGATCGCGCCAGCTTCGCCAAGCGCGGCAGAGACGCGATCTCCCGCCCGATCGCTTTGCGGCAGCAGAACTTTCTGGCCGCGCGCGAGCGGAGCGAAGGCGGCGACAAACTCTTGGCCCGATCGCGCAGCGGAGGCGACAAAATCGGGCGCGCAGCCCTCTTTCGCCGCAACTTCGGCCGTGGCGGCGCCGAGAGCGGCCACTTTGGGAAGCCGAGGCGGCGGAGCCGATCGCATTGAGTCAAGTTCGCGCTGGCGCTCGCGGAAAAAGCGCACGGCGTTCTGGCTGGTGAACGCGATCCAGTGGAACTCGTTGAGGCGGGAAAGAGCGAAATCGAGCGGAGTCCAATCTTCGGGCGCAGCGAACTCGATGCAGGGAAAAAGGATCACCGTTGCGCCTGCGTCGTTGAGGGCGCGAAATAGGGTAGGCGCTTGCTCGGGCGGGCGCGTCAAGACGATGCGCTTCCCTGCCAGCGGTTTTTCGGTAGCGGCCATGGAGTCCGCGTTACATGCCGGGTTTTACGAGCCTTGGCCGATGGAGCGGCCGGCCATGCGCAAGATATTGTCAGCGCCCGCTTCGAGCAAAGATGCGCCTAGGCGTTCGCCAATAGCGGCAGCGTCCGAGGCAGGGCCTTCGTCGCTCGCTTGCACGTGCTCGGAACCGCGCGACGAAAACACGGCGGCTTCGAGATGCAGCACGCCGCCACGGACGTGAGCGAGCGCGCCCAGCGGAATCTGGCAGCCGCCCTGCAGTTTACGGAGAACGGCGCGTTCGGCGGTGACGCAGGAGCGCGTCTCGTCGTGATCGAGAGTGGCAGCGAGACGAGCCGTTTCCTCGTCGCCAACGCGCACTTCAATCCCCAGCGCACCCTGGCCAACGGCCGGCAGCATTACTTCCTCGTCGAGCACCTGCGTAATTTTTCCGGCGAGACCGAGGCGATTCACGCCAGCCAAGGCGAGCACGATGGCGTCAAATTCGCCGCTTTCGAGTTTCTTGATGCGCGTATCGACATTGCCGCGAAGGTCGGCGATTTCGAGATCGGGGCGGCGGTGGCGCAACTGCGCCTGGCGCCGCAAGCTGCTGGTGCCGACTCGCGCGCCGTGAGGCAAGGTCTTCATGGTGCGACCGCCGCGCGATATCAGGCAATCGCGCGGATCTTCGCGCTGCGTGATGGCAAGAAACGCCAGGCCAGCCGGAGTTTCGGTTGGCACATCCTTCATGCTATGGACGGCCAAATCGATTGAGCCCGCGAGCAGCGCGTCTTCAAGTTCCTTGATGAAGATGCCCTTGGCGACGTTTTCGGCGCTGTATTCGGCCAGCGGCTTGGCCACGGAAGCGGTTTGCATGTGATCACCGGAAGTGCGGAGGCGAACGATTTCACATTCGGCGCCTGCTGTTTGCTTCAGGCGTTCGGCGATGAAGTTCGCCTGCCAAAGCGCCAGCGCGCTGCCGCGCGAACCGATGCGCAAACGCTTCACTCGCCGTCTCCGGAATCCCCGCTACTTCCCTCTTCGGCCTTCTCGACCTTCTGGGCCTTTTGGGCTTTCGGACCGGAAATTCCGAATAGATGCCGCAGCGCATCAAGCGCGCCTAGATGGCCGCGCATCGTGTGCGTTTTGCGCAGGCGTTCGGCCGGCTCGACGAGCAGCCGCTCGACGAGTTCCTCGGTTATGTTCATTAGACGTTGGCGCTCTTCGGCGGAGACATGTAATTCGGCGAGGCGTTCGCGCAGCAAATCTTCGCGGTGCTGATGGAAGTGGCCGCGCAGCTCGTCCACGATCGATCCGGCGGCCAAGGCCGCGCGCCAAGTTTCAAATTTGGCGACATGCTCGGCGATGATTGCCTCGGCGCGGGGAATTTCCGCCTCGCGGGCGCGGCGGTTTTGCTCCACGATTTCGCCGAGGTCGTCCACGTTGTAGAGGTACAGGTTGTAGAGACCGACCGCATCGGCCGCGACGTTGCGCGGCACGCCAAGATCGACCACGAAGATGGGCTTTCCCGCGCGCGCCGCGAGCGCGGACTCTAGCATCGGGCGCGTGAGAACAGGCTCCGAACCGCTGATGGAGGTGACGATCACGTCCGGCAGGGCGAGCACCGATTCGAGCGAGTGCCACGGAACAGCTTTGCCGCCCATGCGCCCGGCGAGATCTTCGGCGCGGCCGAGCGACCGGTTCACGACTTCCAGGCGGCCAATTCCCCGGTTGCGCAAATGCTCGACAACCTGTTCGGCCACGGCGCCCGCGCCGACGATCAAGGCGGTGCGTCCACGAAGATTGCCGAAGACGCGCTCGGCGAGCCTCACTCCCGCGAAAGCCACGGACATGGGGCGCGCGCCCACTTCCGTTTCGGCGCGAATGCGCTTCCCTACTTCGAGCGCGCCCTGAAAGGCGCGGTTCAGCACCGGCCCGGTGGAACCATATTCGAGCGCCTGGCTGTACGCGGTGCGGAGCTGACCCAAAATTTCCGCTTCGCCGAGAAGCATCGAATCAAGGCCAGCGGCAACGCGATAGAGGTGCTGGATCGCGTCGCGGCCCGTCCAGCGGTAGAAGCGGCCGTCAAAATCGGAGCGCGGGATGCGATGGAAGGAGGTGAGAAATTCCTCCATCGCCTTGGTGACTGGCGCTCGGGAATCCGCGGGAACGCCGTACAGTTCGCTTCGATTGCAGGTGGAAAGCACCACGGCTTCTTGAAGAATCCCCTGCTGGCGGAGCGAACTCGCGGCGGCGCGTGCCTGTTCGATGGTGAACGCGACGCGCTCGCGAAACTCCACCGGCGCGGTGCGATGATTGCAACCAATCAGCGCGATCTGCACGTCACTGCGCGGCGAGGCGGCCAGTGGCTTCGTATTGGAAGGCGTAGTGGCCATTACAAGAAACGGTGAAAAGCCGTGAAGTACAGGTTCACGGCTGTATAGCTGAATAACACGACAGCAAAATTAAACGCGCAAATTCTGGCGGCGCGCGCTCCCCGCCAGCCGGAGGCACGCGAAAGTCCAAGGTAAGCCACATAGATCGCAAAGATGCCGAGCGTGATTAGTACCTTGGGATCGCTCCACGCGATCGCGCCGGCCAGACGGCGCTCGTAGATAAATCCAAAAGAGACGCCGACAACCATGGTAGCCAGCCCCACGTACACGCTGCTGCGGGACATGCGGTCGAGCACGTCGAGCGCCGGAAAACGCCAGAAAGCCGCGCCGGTGTGGCGCGAACGCAAAACCCGATCCTGCAGCAGATAGACCAGGCTGAGGATGAAAGACAGCGCGAAAGCGGCATAGGCCCAAGTGTTTAAGGTGACGTGCAAGGCGAAAAGCGAGCCCCGGGCCGATGGCGGATCTAGAATCTTGGACGGCGCAAAAGCGGCTAGCAGTGCGATCCAGACGACTAACAGCGACGTGACCAATGCGCCGACGGAACGCTGGCGATGCAGAAATTCGAGTCCAAGATACGTCACAGCCAAAAGCCACGCGAATAGCGACATGGAACCATAGAGATCGTCATAGGGGACGGCGTGAATCCAGTGCGAGCGCTCCAGAAGCGCGAAATAATGGCAGATGATCCCCGCGGCGAGCAGAAGCGTCGCAAGACGGCCGAGCCACGCCTTCGGAACATACAGAACGCAGGCGTAGCAGACGAAGCTCGCTGCGTACACGGCGAGGCTCACGAACGTCATGTACTGGTGCATATTAAGGCCGACTTCCCCGATTCGAAATTATAGCGCGTCGTATTGCGGGCGGAAACGTTCAGATTACGCCGGACGGCGACGTCTTGTTCGCTGCGAGGCAGGGTGCGGCGCCAAGGGCCGGTGCGCGATTTCTGTTATGATGGAAAAGAAGCCTGTCCCATGACAAACCAGCGCGAAAGCAAGCGGGAGCTTTTTCTGCGTGCGTGCCGGTGCTTGCCTGCCGCGGCGAACCTACCAGCGGAACGCGTCCCCGTTTGGATCATGCGCCAGGCGGGGCGATATCTGCCTGAATATCAGGCCGTGCGCGCGAAGCACAGCTTCCTGGAAATTTGCAAAACGCCGGAACTGGCAGCGGAAGTGTCGATTCAGCCGCTGCGCGTGCTGGACGTGGATGCGGTGATCGTGTTCTCGGACATTTTGGTGGTGGCCGAGGCGATGGGGTTGCCGCTGGCGGTGCCCGATTCGGGGCCGGTGCTCTCGAATCCGGTGCGCGATCTGGCGGGCGTTAAGAGGCTGCGGGATTTCGATCCCGAGCGGGAGACGCGGTTTGTGGGCGACGCGATTCGCGCGATCCGCGCGGAAATTGGGCCGGACGTGCCGATCATTGGCTTTGCGGCTGCTCCGTGGACGCTGGCGTGCTATATGATCGAGGGGCAGACGCGCGGAGACGTGTCGCGCGCGAAGCAGATGCTGCGCGAAGAGCCGCGAACCGTGCGCGAATTGCTGGATCGAATCGCGGCGACGACGGCTCGGTATCTGCGAGCGCAAATCGCGGCAGGCGCGGACGCTGTACAGCTTTTTGATACGTGGGCGAGCGAGCTTTCGCCGGGTGAGTACGCGGAATTTGAGCTGCCGGCGACGCGGTCCGTGATTAAAGCGCTCGCGGATGCCGGGACGCCGCGAGTCTTGTTCGCGAAAGGCTCGGCGCGGCACTTGCGCAATTTGGCGAAGACTGGCGCGGACGTGCTGAGCGTCGATTGGAATACGGATTTGGCGGCGGCGCGGAGCGAATTGGGAGATGCCGTGGCGTTGCAAGGGAACGTCGATCCGTCGATTTTGCTGGGTGACGTGGACGAAGTGCGGCGCGCGGCGCACGAGGCGGTCGAAAAAACCGGCGGCTTCGGGCACATCCTGAATTTAGGGCACGGAATTTTGCCGAATACGCCGGTGAGCAACGCGAAAGCGTTTGTGGAAGCCGGCCAGACGGCGCTTGAGGCCAGGCGCGTGCAAGCTGGCCGCGCCGATTAACGTAAAACGATGACGGAAACAAAAACAACAGCGGAAGGCGCGATCGAAATCGCGCAAATCTCGGACGAAATTCTGGAGAAGTACAATCGTCCGGGGCCGCGCTACACAAGCTATCCGACCGCGCCCGTCTGGAAGGATGATTTCGGCCTGGCCGATTTCGAAGCCGCTGCGGCGACAGCCGACGAGCGCGCCACGCCCGTTTCGCTTTACATGCATCTTCCCTTCTGCGAAAGCCTGTGCCTTTTCTGCGCGTGCAACGTGTCGATTCAGAAAGATAAGCAGGCCGCGATTCCCTATCTGGCAGCGCTGAAGAATGAAATCGAGCATGTCGCACCGATGGTCTCGCGCAAGCGCCGCGTCATTCAGTTTCATTGGGGCGGCGGCACGCCCACGTACCTTTCTCCGACGCAACTCGAAGATCTTTTCGGCTACACGCGCGAGCGCTTCGCGTTTGCGGGCGATGCAGAGATTGGCATCGAAATCGATCCACGCGTGACGACAGTGGCGCATCTCGAAACGCTGCGGCGGATGGGCTTCAACCGGTTGAGCATGGGCATTCAGGATTTTCAGCCCAAAGTGCAGGAGACGATTCATCGCATTCAGCCGTACGAAATGACGCGCGACCTGATTCTGGTGGCGCGCAAGCTCGGCTTCCAGAGCCTCAATGTCGATCTGATTTACGGGCTTCCGTATCAGTCCGCTGAAAGCTTCCGCACCACAATCGGCCAAGTGCTGACGCTCGCGCCCGATCGCGTCGCGATGTTCAGCTACGCGCACGTGCCATGGCTCAAAAAGCAGCAAGGATCGTTTCAGGCGCACTTGCCCGAAGGACGCGAGAAATTCCGCATCATGCGCGCTGGCCTGGAAGGGTTTTTCGGCGCGGGCTACGTTTACATCGGCATGGACCATTTCGCGCTGCCCGGCGACGAACTCGCCATCGCGCAACAGAACCGTACGCTGCACCGCAATTTTCAGGGTTACACCACGAAAGCGGGCGCCGATCTCTACGGCATGGGCGTGAGCGCGATCAGCTCAATCGGCGCGGCATACGCGCAAAACCGCCGAGAATTGCCTGCATACCAGACGGCGATTGCCGAACGCGGCACAGCCGTGATGCGCGGCTACCGCCTCTCGAAAGACGATGAAATCCGACGCGAAGTGATCGGCCGCTTGCTGTGCCATACCGTGATTCCAAAGAGCGAGATCGAGCGCGAGTTCAGCATCTCGTTCGATGAATATTTCGAAGACGAGCTTGAGCGTCTCGGAGAAGCTCGTACCGAAGGGCTTGTGGCGCTCGCGGCAGAGGAAATCCGCGTGACGCCGTTGGGACGCATCTTCATTCGCAATGTGGCCATGACCTTCGACCGTTATCTGCGCGAGCAGCAAATGGATCAGAAGCCGTTATTTTCGAAGACGCTCTAAAGACGCTGTAGCGGGGGCGCGCAAAGCCCATGCCCGATCCCAGACAGTCCGGCGAGAAACAAGCAGTCGTGATCGGCGGCGGAATTTCCGGACTAGCCTGCGCCTACCGGCTGCAGCAGCGTGGAATGCCCTTCACGCTGCTCGAAGCAAGCGACAAGCCCGGCGGCCTGATCGGTACCGTCGAAGAAGACGGCTTCCTCTTCGAATCCGGCCCGCAAAGCTTCCAGGGCAGCGAAAGCCTGCTGCAACTGGTCCGCGAACTGGGAATCGAATCGGAATTGCGCAAGGCCGACCCGAGGGCTCCTCGCTACGTCCTGCGCAACGGCAAACTGCTCAAAATTCCCATGTCGCCGCAGGCCATTTTGGGCACTTCCCTGCTCGGGCTTGGCTCTCGATGGAAGGTCGCCTCCGAGCCGTTTCGTAAAACTCAACCGCCCAGTGAGGAAGAATCCGTCGCCAAGTTCGTCCGCCGCAAATTCGGCCACGAAATTCTCGAATATCTCGTCTCGCCATTCGTTTCCGGCGTGTATGCAGGTGATCCCGAAAAGCTCAGCCTGCGCGCTGCATTCCCTACTCTAGAAGAGTGGGAACGCGCGTACGGCAGCGTTCTGCGCGGCGCGATGAAGTCGCGTTCCGCGCAGCCGAAGGAAAGGAAATCGGCCGGCGCGCCTCCGCTGTGTTCGTTTCAGCATGGAGTCTCGACCCTGGCGCAGTCGATCGCAGCCAAATTAGGAGATCGCGTTGTGCTCGGCGCGCACGTCGAAGCGCTGCGCCCTTGCGATCCCGGCGGCGGCATCACGCAAATCCAATTTACGCAAAATGGCCGCAGCGACACGCTCGTCGCAAACGCAGTCGTATTGGCCACGCCTGCTCCCGCCGCGGCGCATCTGGTAGCGTCCGTCGCGCCATTACTCACGCGGAAGCTGGCCGGAATCGCGTACGCGCCGGTTGCCGTCGTCGGCTTGGGTTATTACTCCGAGCAAATCGGCCAGCCGATTGACGGCTTTGGCGTGTTGATCCCGCGCGCGGAGGATATTCGCACGCTTGGCATCGTCTGGAACTCATCGCTTTTTGAGGGACGTGCGGGCGAAGGCCGCGTTGCCATCACTGGCATCATCGGCGGCGCCACCGATCCTGACGTGGTAAACGAATCCGATCAAGCCATCGCTTGCATAGTCCAACTGGATTGCGAGCGCGTCCTAAAAATTACCGGCGCGCCGATCGCTTCATGCGTCTGGAAGCATCCGAAGGCGCTGCCGCAATACAACCTTGGCCACGGGCACGTGGTGAAAGCTATTCGCGAGGGCGAACGCGCCACGCCCGGGCTCTTCTTCGCTGGTAATTACCTGAGCGGCCCATCGATCGGCAAATGTATCGAGGAAGGCTTTGCGACAGCTGAATCCGCAGCGGCTTATCTTCAAGGTGGCGCGGCCGGCCACGTTTAATCCGCCGCAGCAAGCTGGCGGAGCACACGCGTTCAATTTGGCCGCTGCAACCCAAGCCGCTATAATGCCTGCGAGATGACTACGACTCAACCGCAAAAATCCCGGCGCGAAGTGCTCGAGCAATTCGTCGCGCAAAAACCCGGCGACGCGTTCGCGCGTTACGGCCTGGCACTTGAATGCGCCAAGCTGGGCGACGACGAAGCCGCCGCCGCGCATTTTCAGAAGCTGATCGACGAGAATCCGCAGTACGTCGCCGGTTATTTTCAGTTCGGACAGTTCCTCGGCCGCGTCGGGCGCATCGAAGAAGCGCGCAAGGTGCTCTCCGCCGGCATGGTGATGGCAGCCAACACTGGCGACGCGCATGCGCGCGATGAAATGGAGGCGGCTCTGAGCATGCTCCGCTGATTCGGTGGAAGCTCTCAGCCGCTCAAATGGCCAGCACCGAAAGACCTTCGCGCATTCCGCTCTTCCCTCTCGACGTGGTTCTCTTGCCCGAAATGCCCTTGCCGTTGCACATATTCGAGCCGCGCTACAAGACGATGATTCGCCGCTGCCTGGATGAAAAGATCGAGTTCGGCATGATCCTCGCGACGAGCCAGGGCATCGCATCGGTCGGCTGCACCGCGGAAATCGTTCGGAAAGCGCGCGACTACTCCGACGGGCGGATGGACATCATGGCCGAGGGCCGCGCCATTTTCCGCTTGGACGAATTGCTTGACGAAAAGGAATACTACGAAGGCCGCGTTGGATACCTAACGGACGGAGCATACCTGCGCGATGCGGAAAAGGAGTCGAAGCTGCTGGCCAGTTTCGCTGAATGCCATTTGCTGCTCGCCGGCCGCCCCTGGCCAGCCGCAAGCGCGGAAACCGACCAGCCGATCCTCGCCTACCATTTGGCCGCTCAGCTTCCCGTCGAACTCGAATATCGCCAGATGCTGCTTGAATCGCGCTCCGAAAGCGACCGGCGCGATATGCTCCTCCGCTGGATCGGTGATTTCCTGCCGAAACTCAAGGAACGACAGCGTATCCAGGGAAAATCGTCGGGCAACGGCCACGCTTATTTGAATTAGGAGCTTCCTGTAATTTATGGTTCCCTTCACTCGCGGCCAACTTATCCGCGCCATCGGCAATCGTAATTAGGACGGTGACTGACGTTCCTCTATAATGGGAAAGAATCGCGCGACGGAAAGCGGCTGCGCTTTCCGAGGGAGTGGTAACCGCATGACTGCCTATCCAAAAACGTTGGGCGAGCTTCGCAGAAGCCAGTGGTCCGAACAGTGCATCGGAAATCGGACGGTCCGGCAGGAGATTCGCGAAAACCTGCTGCTGAAGATGGAACGCGATGAGGAGCTTTTCCCTGGCGTTCACGGGTACGACGATACGGTTATCCCGCAGATCATCAATGCCCTGCTCTCGCGCCATCATTTTATTCTTCTCGGCCTTCGCGGACAGGCAAAATCGCGCATCCTGCGCGGGTTAGTTGCGTTTCTCGATCCGCAGATCCCGTACGTCGCCGGCTGCGAGATCAACGACAATCCTTACCATCCGTTGTGCCGGGCTTGCCGCGACCGCATCGCCGAGGAAGGCGACGCGACGCCAATCGCCTGGATGCCCCGCGAGCAGCGCTACGTCGAAAAGCTCGCCACGCCGGATGTGACCATCGCCGACATGATCGGCGACGTCGATCCCATCAAAGCGGCCCGCGGCGGCCGGAATCTTTCCGACGAGTTGAACATTCACTACGGCTTACTGCCCCGCGCCAATCGCGGCATTTTCGGCATCAACGAGCTCCCCGATCTCGCCGGCAAGATTCAGGTGGGCCTGTTCAACATCATGCAGGAAGGCGACGTGCAGATTAAGGGTTACCCCGTCCGCCTAGCGCTCGACGTGCTGATGGTCTTCACCGCCAACCCGGAGGACTACACCGCGCGCGGCAAGATCATTACGCCGCTGAAAGACCGCATCGGCTCCGAAATCCGCACGCACTATCCGGCCACCGTCGCCGAAGGCATGTCCATCACCACGCAGGAAGCGTGGACCAAGCGCGATGGCAAGCGCCGCGTCGAAATTCCCGAGTACGTGCGTGAAATCGTCGAGGAAGTCGCCTTTCAGGCTCGCGAGGACAAGCGTGTGGACCGCCGCTCCGGCGTCAGCCAGCGCCTACCGATCAGCACCATCGAAAACGTGCTCAGTAGCGCCGAGCAGCGCAGCGTTCGCGGCCGCGAATCGGCCATCGTTGCGCGCGTGGGCGACATTTACTCCGCCATCCCCTCAATGACTGGAAAGTTTGAGTTGGAGTACGAGGGCGAAGTCAAAGGCGCGGACAACATCGCGCGCGAACTGATCCGCGCCGCCGTCGGAAAGACGTTCAATCAGTATTTCGCTAACGTGAACTTCCAGACGGTGGTGCAGTGGTTCGAAATGGGCGGCGAGCTCAAGGTTCCCGCGGCCGCATCAAGCTCCGAATTGCTCGCGCAGCTCAAGAAGATTCAGGGCCTCTTCGATCATCTCGAAGCGCTCGGCGTGAAATCGCGCGACGATGCCGCCGTGCAAGCCGCCGCCGCCGAATTCATTCTTGAAGGCCTTTGGGCGCACAAGCGTATCAATCGCAGCGAGGAGCGTGGCTTTTTCGCCGAGGCGCGCAAAACGCCCGAGCCGCGCGATCCGCGCGAGCCGACCGGCGGCCGAATGCCCCGGCGCCAGTTCAACTAAGCGTCCCTATAACGCAGCGGCACAGAATGCTGTGCCCGATAGCCGCACGAGCGAGGAGGGCCGATGAAATACACGAAATATTCGCGCTACGCTCCGAACGCAGCGGACGACCTCGATCTGCAAGACCTGATGAACCGTCTCTCGGATTTCTTCCTCCAGAGCGGCTTCGACTCTCCGTACGGCATTTACGAAATGGATCCGAATCGCACGCAGCAGGAATATCTCGATGAACTGCGCGAGGCGATTCTGCGGGCGCTTCAGGAAGGCGACCTCGTCCCACAGGAGTTAATGGACAAGCTGCTCGAAAATCCCGATCTGAGCCAGAACCAGGAGTTGCGCGACCTGATCGACCAGATCATCGAGCGCATGGAGCAGGAGGGCTACATCACGCAGCAGCAGTCCGCGCGCGTCACAGACCCTCCCAGCGAAACGCCCGGCAGGCGAGTCGGCCCCAAGCAGGACGACCAACATACCGAAGCCCGCTTTGAAATTACGGACAAAGCCCTCGATTTCCTCGGCTTCAAGGCGTTGCGCGACCTGCTCGCCTCACTCGGCAAGTCGAGTTTTGGCCGCCACGACACGCGCGACCTCTCGACGGGCGTCGAATCCGGCGGCGCGTCCAAACCCTACGAATTCGGCGACACGCTGAACATGGACATCAGCGGCACGCTTTTCAACGCCGTACAGCGCAACGGCGTCGGCATTCCTATCGACCTGGACTATCCCGACCTGATGGTTCATCAGTGCGAATACCAAAGCTCCTGCGCCACCGTTCTGATGCTCGATTGCAGCCACAGCATGATTCTCTATGGCGAGGACCGCTTCACGCCGGCGAAGCGTGTCGCCCTGGCGCTTTCGCATCTGATTCGCACGCAGTATCCCGGCGATTCCCTGCACTGTGTGCTCTTCCACGACAGCGCGGAAGAAATTCCAATCGGCAAGCTTGCTCGCGTGCAAGTCGGCCCGTACTACACCAATACGCGCGAGGGCCTGCGCCTCGCTCAGCGGATTCTTTCGCGCCAGAAAAAAGATATGCGCCAGATCGTGATGATTACAGACGGAAAGCCCTCCGCGCTCACGCTCGAGGACGGCCGCATCTACAAGAACGCGTTTGGCCTTGATCCGCTCGTCGTCACGCAGACAATAGAGGAAGTCGCCAAGTGCAAGCGCGCCGGAATCCTAATCAACACATTCATGCTCGCGCGCGATTACAGCCTGGTGCAGTTCGTCCAGAAGATCACCGAACTCTGCCGCGGCAAAGCCTACTTCACTACTCCCTACACGCTCGGCCAGTATCTGCTAATGGACTACGTGGACCGCAAGACCCGCCACATCCACTAGAAGTTATCTCATAAACACATTCAAGCCATTCTCGGCTTGTGACTTATGCGAACTAGCGTAAATCGAGAGCATGGACTTGACCGAGGCGCAGTGGCAAGTTCTCCGGCCCTTGCTCACTCCCCGGCGGCGTCCCGACGGTCGAGGCCGACCGTGGCGCGATGCGCGAGCGGTACTGAATGGAATTCTTTGAGT
>JASHPG010000158.1 GCA_030038275.1 Candidatus Acidiferrales bacterium
GCCGACGAGTTCGTCTGCACCGTGGCGTAGTCGAAATCAAATATTGCGATGCGCTTCTTGCGTCCTTGCGCCTGCGCAGCCACCGGTGCGGCCGCGGGCGCCGCTGCCGGAGCTTGCGCATTTGCATCCTGCGCTTTCGTTTGCGTTGTTCCTCTGAACGATCCGATCGATAGGCACACCAACAGAAAAGCCAAGGCCCGTAAGCCGGTTTTCATCGCCCTCTCTCCTCGCGCGCGGTGGGGAACCGCGCATTCACACACTTAGCTGCTACTTGGCGCGCATCCTACGAGCTGTTTTTACGGGTGTCAACAGGAAGCGTGCGGACGTAGTGGGGCAGTTTGAATTTTCGTGATCGTGACACAAGCAGTCAAAATTCAAACTGACCCACTGCCAGTCCGGGCGCGCAATTGCCAAAAGAAACAGCCGAGAGTCTCATTAGCTCAGAGCGGCGCGCCTCCACCGTTGTCTGGCTGTGAGCGCGCCGCCTCAGCGTTCCGTCTCTACATCCACTTATCGATAGATTCGCTCCGGCCGTGGCTCATGTTCGCGATTTGGAAGAAGGCATTCGTCTGGCCGCCGGCAACAACGAAGTTGATGTTTTTCGCGCTCGGGAACCATGGAATCATCGTATCCTCCGCGCATTTCCACCAGGTTGCATACGGCTCCCGCCCTTGCAGCGCGAGCGGATACGTGTACACATAGGACAGCGACGACTCCCGGTAATCCTTCGCCGTGCGTAGCGTGTTCTTCCACAACCACTCCGCCAGCTTTTCCTTCGTGTTATAGCCCTGTTCGACCAGGCGTTTCGCCACCAGCGGGTCGCAAACTACCAACGCGCCAAACGTTCCCGCCATCGTGCGAAACATGCTGCTGATCTGCTCGTCGAACATCGGATTCTCGATAGCTCCCGCGCCCTTTGCGCCATGACCCTGGCGAATATCCCATCCCAGGAACAGGCTCACCACGTTTTCCTCGGGCTTGAATCCTTGTTGCACGTGGAACGGCGTCCACGGGCTGTTCTTTTCGTCCTCGGCAATGAAACAACTGTTGTAGTCCAGTTGGTTGCCCTGCGAGCCCTGGTAGGTGTCGCCGGGGACGCCACCGGGCGTGAGATTCTTGCCCATCATCGTCCACGAGCGTCCAATGGTGGCATTCGCCTGAGCGAACGGCCCCAGCGCGCCGATACCGTAATTCATGCTGAGCTTGTCGCGGATCGGGCCGTTGATCAGGATCGCGCTGCTGCCGGAAGTCGTGGAGCCGAAAAATCCTAGCTGGCCCACCGAAGCCATCGCCAGCACCACGGGAAAGTATTCCGGCTCGCATCCGGACATCACCGCGTTCACCGCTACTTGCCTCACCGTGAATCCCCATTGCGCGGACTCGTATCCCACGCCCTGAATCGGTTTCCTGAGCACCTCATCCGGACTGTGGCTCGTGCCCTTGAGCATCGCTTCAACTTTTTCTTCGGTGGGAATAATCACGGGCAGATAATCGGTCATTCCATTGTTCATGAACATCTTCTGTAGGTTATCCAGCGTATCCGGCCCATAAACTGGTGGACCTGCCGAGACGTTCTCAATCCCTCCCTTTTTTTCTTCGTCAGAGAGCGGCGTGGTCAGGTCGGCGATGATTTCCTTCATCATCGGTTTTCCCGTTGCCGGATCGGCGCCTCTTACCATCGCCGCCAGCTCCTCGGGCGTTTTGCCCCAAACGGGATGCGGAGTGAAGACGATTCGCTCCAGCGGCATGCCTCGCTTTGCCGCCGTGTTTTTCGACAACTGTTCGAAAGCAACGGTACACATCGGAACGGCCGGGACGCCCATCTTTTCCATCGTTATGCAGTGACCGACGGTCGCTGGCGCGCAGCCGCCTCAATGACCGATGGCCATGATCACTGCGTTGCCCTTGGCTTTGATTTCCGCCCAGAGCGGCGGGTCGTCCGCGGCCCAGCCTCCGGCTTTCTTGCGAAATACGGTCCTGACGTCCGGCATGTTCTCCTGAAACCAATCCTGCATCTGGTGCAGCAGCAGGCCGCCGCCGAAGAAGCCGGTATCCACCAGGTAGATAGTCTTACCGTTGAGTGTGTCGAGGCGAGGCGCCATGGGGTAGCGATGCACTGGCGGAGGAGTTCCCTTGGGACTGACGGCCGTGAACTTCTCGGCGCTGCCGCGCCCATTCCGCGCAGCTTTTTTTGTTGTTTTCGCCTCTACGCCCGCGCCCGCAAAAAGAACGGGCGATGCTCCCAGCACCGACAAAAGCCTTCTCCGATTAATTTTCATGGATGAACCCTCCTATGGCACGACTCTGCTCCTGGAAAAGCGACCCACGCCGCGAGCTCAACTGCGCCGCGTCGCGGAATCTTCCATTGCCCATCAGTCTTGTCAAGACCCATGTGCAAAATTGGGCGGGAGCCACAACGGAAATTCATCGAATGCTCAGCGGGAAAGCGGGTTGCCGAGCGCCATGTTGTCGATACAACCGTGGCTCTAATGGCTCATTGCAGTGTGAAGTAGAAGATCAGATCAGCTTTTTCGTTCGAACTGGCGTCCTGCTGCCATTCAGTCCATGTGGCGCCGCCGTTAGTCGAAAACTGCGCTTCAGCATTGGTCGTGCTCCAGACCGTGTCCGGAGAGAAAGGCTCGCCGTTTTGGCTCCCGTTTTCCAGCGCTTGCGCCGAATACGTGCTCGTAGCGGTCAGAATCAGCTGATACGTTTGGCCGGATTCCAGTGTGACCGGCGATGGGAATTTATAAGTTCTCCAAAACGAGAACCGGCCTGAATCCGGAATGGCTTGTCCCTTAGACAATGCAGTTCCGGAACTGTTTTGCAACGCGACGTACAAACCTTCCGATCCGGAGGAGTGGTTCACAAACACCGACACGGCGCTGACGGTCTTACTCGATCCGCCAACTGTGAATAGCTCCCTCACCATATCGCTCGACCCGCCAACCGTGGCGCTGAAGTCGCCGATGTACGTATAGCCGTTGCCCTGGTGAAAGCCGTTGGAATATCCAAGGTCAAGAATCGGAGTATTGCAGCTATTGCCGGACCCAGGGCCCCATGTATGGCCGCCATCAGTGCTTCTCAGCACTCCCAACTGGCTCGGAGCAAACGTCGCCTGAGCCGCATCACCCACATTCGGACACGTTATGGACGACGGGCTTAAACTGGCGTCCAGTGACGAAAAATTATCCGCGGGGTCGTTTGCGATATTTTGGAACACGATATGGTATTCCGTGCCTGCCACCACGGAAACGGATTGCGCAAAACTTAGCTGGCGAAAGCTGCTCGAGAGCGTTCTGCACGCTTCCGTTATTGCTCCGCCGCCGCACACCCAAAAAGGAGTGATGCTTCCCAGCGCCGCGGCTCCCATATCCGGCTTGCCGGAACCGTCGTCCGGGTACACGTTTATTTCCATCTCGGCGCCATTGCCGCCGCCGTAAAGCCCCGCACCTGTAGTACACGAGTTAGTCGCTTCGGTTTTGCAATCGACGAAGTAGGGCATCATTGTGTCGATGCTTCCGGTTTGCTGGGCCGTGAACGTGTAGTCCACGTATTCGGTTGCGCTGTCGAGGGCAAAGTTACTCAGCGAAACCATGTTTATTCCTGGCCCGTAATACGGAGAGCTGCCTGTGGAGGCTTGAGCGCTGCTCGCGATATCGAGCGCCAAAGGCACCTGGGCTGTCTGCGGAGTCTGCTCTGAATCTTTTACGTCCACCGTAATGAACGACTGGCCCGCCGTTGTAGGCGTCCCTGAAATAACCCCGGCTGAACTCATGATCAGGCCGGCCGGCAACGCTCCTGAAACGGACCAGACGTAGGGCGCGGTGCCTCCCGTGGCGGCCAGCTGAGCGCTATAGGGCGCGCTGCTATTGCCATCCGGAAGTTGACTCGTTGTGATTTCAAGTTGACTCGTGGAATCCGTCGGTT
>JASHPG010000015.1 GCA_030038275.1 Candidatus Acidiferrales bacterium
GCAGCGGATGATCTAGCGGTACCCTCTTCTCCGCAGATACGTAACTGAACATTCCTTCCTGCCGTTCGTCTGATCCTCGCATGCTGCTTACATACCAGACTTCGAACCGATTGCTGCAACAATCCCATTCTCCCCGTGACTTTTTCCGCAAACTGTGAAGGCGGCCGCCACATAAGGCAACCCAAAGAGTCTCGCAAGAGGCTCTCCACTCCTTTCGGGACGAGCCGGCGCTACGAAGTAAAAGCAGATCCCTCGTCGGCCAGAAGACGGCCTCTGTCGGGATGACAACGGGAACCCCGAGCCCTCGCTCATAAAGCGAGCATGGGTGCCCGAAAAGGAAAATCCCGCACCCTTCGCGCGATGCGCTCAGAGTGCGACACCCGAAAACCAAGAGCAGAAGCGGCGCTCAGAAACCGAGCGCCGGGCAGAGGCGCCAATCGGGAGATTGGCGTTCCCAGGAAAACCGGAAACGGCGGGCACAGCATGCTGTGCCTCTACGCCTGGTGGTGGCGTGGGCAACGCTTCTCACAATCTCTACTTACCACTTGTCATTCGCGCCAAAAGCGAAGAGTGCTGCGCTAGAGGCCGCAGCCAGCACTCCACCTCGCAACTGCACAGAAAACAGGTTGAAACCCAAGAGAGAATCTACCCTACAGACCGGGATCGGGCGCGCGGAAAAACGGAAGGGGGGAGTGCGGGCCGCGGATTTGGTAGTACACTCTTGGCCGACGACGGTTCACTCCGGGGGAATTGCCGCGCACTTAGGGATTTTTTGGGGGGCAATCATGGAATCGCGAAGATCGCGGGGGGTGTGTAATGCCGGGGCACGGCGGGCGCTCGCGCGAACGGCATCGTTTGCGATCGTTTTGGCCGCGGCAATTTCCATTGCGGCGCAGTTGAGCCGCGCGCAATGGCCGGAGGTGAACGGCGTAAATAACGAACGCTATTCGCCGCTGACGGACATTAACACGCAGAATGTGACGAAATTGGGAGCGGCGTGGGTGATCAAGGGGATCGAGCCGATGCCGTCGAGCCGGGCCACGCCGGTAGTGGACGGCGATTTGATGTTCGTGACGGCGCCGCCGTACGTCTATGCGGTGAATTACGATACGGGCGAGATCGTTTGGAAGTATAACGCTCATGCGCCGACGGCGCACGGAGGCGTGGCAGTAGGCGATGGGCTTGTCTTCTTCGGCATTTGGAATCCGGGGAAAACGCACCTGATCGCGCTGAATGAGAAAACCGGGGAAATGGTGTGGGACGAATCGCTCGTGCCCGCGTCCGGCGAGCCAACCGGAGGCGCGTCTGCTGCGCCATTATTTGCGAACGGCATCGTATCGATCGGCACGAATGGCGATTACGGGTACCGGGGGCAGATCGTCGCGTTCGACGCGAAAACAGGAAAGGAAGCTTGGCGATTTTACGTGGTGCCGTCGCCGGGACAGCCGGGATCGAACACGTGGCCGAAAAATAACGACGCGTGGCTGCACGGCGGCGGCGCGGTGTGGCTGGAAGGCGTGTACGATCCCGATCTCGGCGAGGATTTTTACGTGACGGGAAATGCCGTCCCGCAATACGGCGGCGAATACCGCGCGGGCGACAATCTTTACACGGATTGCGTGATCGCTCTGGACAATCAGACGGGCAAGCTGCGCTGGTATTACCAGGTGGTCCATCACGATATTTGGGAAGCGGACATCGCGGAGTCGCCGGTGCTGTTCGACGCGAACGTGAACGGCCAAAAAGTGAAGGCGATTGCGGCGATACGCACGGACGGATACCTCTTCGAGTTCGATCGTACGACGGGGAAACCGCTTGAACGCATTGAAGAGCGGAAGGTGCCGCAAGACTCGTATCAGAAGACGGCAAAAACACAGCCGTATCCGGTGGGCGCTGAACCCGTCCTGCCGGATTGCGATTATTGGAAGACGCAGAAGATACCGGTGGGATTCGATCTGGGCTGCTTCTTCACGCCAGCGGCGGTGGGTAAGCCGAACCTGCTCGTGCCTGTGTACGGGATGCGTTCGACGCCGATGGCGTACGACCCGCAGACGGATTATTTCTACGCGACGGGACAGGCGTCGTTGCAATGGTTCCGTCGCACGAAAGACCCGGATTTCTTCAGCCTTGGGTTCAGCAGTCACGTGCCGGGACTGAACGAAATAAATCGCTACGTTTTGGCGGCGGTCGATGGCCAGACGGATAGAGTTGTCTGGAAGAAAGAGTTTCGCGACGGAAAGCCGAGCGGGGAACTGGCGACAGCCGGCGGCCTGGTATTTCAAATGGAAGGGGACGGCAACCTGCAGGCATACGACGCCAAGAACGGCTCGTTGCTTTGGCAGTTTCAGACGGGCTCACCGGTGGGCGGGCCACCGATCGCGTTCGAACATGACGGGCAGGAGTACATCGTCAGCGTGGTGGGCGGCGCTCTATGGGGCTTCAAACTTGGCGGGACGATTCCACAGCGGCCAACGCCAGCGACGGGGCCTGAGGGAGATTTTTCAGGAGCGATTACCAAGACGGACACGATTCTGACGGCGTCGGCGGTGCGAGATATGGGGCTGACGGGCCAGCACGTGATCGAAGATGAATACGAGTTCGATCCATACCGCGCGCAGGTGACGGCCGGCACGCGCGTGATGTGGAGGAATAACGGCGTGCTCGATCACACGATCGTCGCCGTTGATGGATCGTGGACCACGGGGACGCTGCATCCACTCGACATCGGAGAGCACACTTTCGATACGCCGGGGACGTATCCGTATCACTGCAAAGAGTTCCCGTGGGAGTACGGCGAAATTATCGTGGTTCCGAGCAGTCCAGAGAAGCCGGAGGAAGGCCACTAGCCTGGTTGGGAGCGGCGGGCACAGCATGCTGTGCCGTACGCCTGTGGCAGCGGCTACCGGCGAGCGGATACTGGGAAGTTCTTCACGAGCCAATCGGTGGTTTGCTTGGCGTAGGATTCGGCGAGCGGGCCGGGCGTGAGGAAATGGCTCGCGCCCTTGACCCAGATCAAATCGCGCTGCGGCGAAGCCGTCAAGCTATCGTAAATTTTCTGAGCGTTCGGCGGAAGGGCAAGCTCGTCGCTATCGCCGTGAATCACGAGCGCCGGGACGGTGATCTTCGGGCCGTACCTCACTGAACTTGGCGCGCTGGGATCGCTCGGCGCTCCGAAGAAGCCGATCAGAGACTTTGCGGTGCCCATCACGGACACGAAGCCGGGGAACCACTTGTCAAAGGCAACTGGCTGGTCCGCTTTGCCCTGGGCGACCAAGTCACGAGCCCGCTGTAGCGTATCCTCCAGGCGGCGCTTGTCCGCTTCGCTGCTGCGAATTTGAAACTCCAGATACGGCGACGGGATCGAAGAGATAAAGACGACGGCCTTGACGGCAGGATCGTTGCGCTCGGCAACGTACTGCGCCACGCGAGCGCCGCCAAGGCTGATGCCAAGAAGCGCGATGCGAGTGTAGCCCTTGGATTTCGCGTAGGCGACGAAGGCGGCTATGTCCGGCACCGCGTCGGCGTATTCCGCGTAAGCGTTGTTGTACGATGCGCGCATGTTGGAAAGCAGGAATGTGTAGCCCCTGTCCGTCAACATGGCGGCGAGCGGGGAATAGTCGTGCGCGGGATACAAAGCCGCGCCGGTGGTGCCGCCGGGCACCAGGATGGCGAGCGAGTCGCTCGCTTGGCGGGGCTCCCAAATCAAGCCGTTTAGCGGAGTTTTGTCCTCGGCCTCGATGCGAATCAGATCGAGGCGGCTTTGCGATCCCGGAATGGGTGTGGCTGCCATGGCGCTAACTATATTCCATCGATACTGGCTGCATCAAGGATCGGTGGCGAGCCGGCTTGAATTTTGACTGCTTCAGCCTAGCAGGCAGAAGTCGCGCCTGCCGGGACTCCGCAACGCTTGCGCCACCATCGAGAAATTCAAACTGGCCCGCCACACTGACGAAAGGTTCAGGGCCCGATTACCGCGGCAAAATTCCGAAGCGAATCGGGAGCAGTTGGCGAAGGCGCGCGTCGCGGAGCCAGATTCCGAGCCACGCGATGATGCTGGTGGAAAGCGGGACCAGCACCGGATACGGCTGGCCCATGCGCGTGTAGGCAGCGACGGCCCCGCCGAGATAGCCGGTGAGGAGCACCGCGCCCAGAACGGCCGTGGGCGGAATGAGGAATAGGATGAGGGAGCCTAGCTGCAGGCAGGCGAGCAACGTCAGTTTGCTTGCGGCCCAGCCGATGCGCGCAAACTCCGCCACGTAGCCTGGATTCCGGCTGAGCTTCCAGTAAGAGCTTATGCCAATGACGAAAACGGGCCAGAGCGAAACAATCCAACCGATTAGCACGAGCCAACGATTTGACTTCGTTTCACGGACGGGAACATTGACGGCGGCATTCACGAGGTACTCTCCTTGGCGCCCTGTGGCGCGGGGGCTGACGTGAACGGCACCTGTGGGATCACAGATATGCGACCCACAGGGCGTCCGATATTCGGGCGCAGATACTACAGTAGGCGAGGCATTTACGCAAACGCGTTCGACACACGGCCGATTTACGCACGCCAAAGCAACTGCGTTCGCTGACACTCAACCGCGCTTGCGCGCGGAACTTGCGCCCGCAAGGAGAACAGAAAAGGGCGGCTACTTACCCTGGTTTTCGATGCGGAGTTCGTCGGTCGTCTGGCCGATGGTGCCGGGGACCTGATTGGCGCGGGTGATAGCGAGCGTTTTGTCCATCTGATTGGCGACCACGCCGGTGAGAGTGACGTGCCCGAAATCGACGATGATGTGGATCGGCGGGACGGCCTGGATAGAGTACTTTTCGAAACCGGGCGTGGAATAGATAGCGCGATACAGCGCGAGGCGAAGGCGGCTGTCGGAGGACGAAGGAGGAAGGACCTTGATTTCGTTTTTGACGGAGGTTACGCCCTCGATTTTTTTCACGGCCGAGGCGGCATCCGGTTTCAAGGCGGGATTGACCACCTGTCCCATGAGCGTGACTTCCTCGCCATTCACTTTGAATGCCAAGTTATCGAAGACGGTGTAAAAAGGCTGGAGAGTCAGGACGTGACGGACTTCCTTGATGAGCGCGACTTCGGTGTTGTATTGCCGCTGCGTTTGCGAGGCGTGTTGCTGGAGATCCGGAAACGATGGCGCGCCGCTGGCCCCTGCGGGAACGAGAACTTGAGCGGTGAACAGGAAGCAGAACGCGACCGCGAGGAAAAGGAACGAGCGCGTGGGCTTGAACATGAACGGGCTCCTGAACGTGAACTGCGAACGCCGGAAAGCGTTCGGAATGGGCCCCCCTGTAGGTTACAGCGCGCCAGTCGTACCGGCTGATGAACCTGGAGGCAAGCGTCTCGGCTTACGCCTCCGTAAGCTAAGATGCTGCAGGAGAGCGTTTCGTCGCAGGGGAATAAGTGTAAACGGTCAGCGTGAGTTGTGACTTTTATCTACGACTAAGAAACTCAAATTGACCGGATGGGCCGGATGAGAATGACTTAGGCGCGTTGCTAAGCGCCGTTGCGGCGCGGTATGCTGAAATTTCGAATAACACATCTTTGAAGCACGGCGAAGGAGCGAAACCGTGGCAACGCAAGCGCCTGGCGATGCGAAACCGCAAGGCATGCCGACGAGAATAGAGTCGGACAGCATGGGGAAAATCGAGGTGCCGGCGGACCGCTATTACGGCGCGCAAACGGCGCGGTCGCTGATCCATTTTCACATCGGCAACGACACGATGCCGCCGGAGCTGATTCGCGCGTTCGGCATATTGAAGAAAGCCTGCGCGCTGGTGAATCAGGATCTGGGCAAGCTGCCGCCGGAAAAGACGAAATTGATCGTGCAGGCGGCGGACGAGGTGATCGCGGGAAAGTTGAACGAACATTTTCCACTTCGCATCTGGCAAACGGGCAGCGGCACGCAAACGAACATGAACGCGAATGAAGTGATCTCGAATCGCGCCATCGAAATCGCGGGCGGCGTGATGGGCAGCAAAAAGCCGATTCACCCGAACGACGACGTGAACATGTCGCAATCGTCGAACGACACGTTTCCGACGGCGATGCACATCGCGGCGGCTTCACGCGTGGCGGAGGCTCTGATTCCCGCGGTTGAGCGTTTGCGCGATGCGCTGGATGCCAAGGCTAAGAAGTTCGCCGCCGTTGTGAAAATCGGGCGGACGCACTTGATGGACGCGACGCCGCTGACGGTGGGCCAGGAGATGTCCGGCTGGGTGAGTTTGTTGGATCGCGACGTGGTACGGCTGCGCGAGGCTTTGGCAGGCCTGTACGATCTGGCCATCGGCGGAACGGCTGTGGGCACGGGATTGAACGCGCACCCGGAATTTGCCGAGAGAGCGGCGCAAAAAATTTCCGAACTGACGGGACTCCCGTTCCGTTCGCATCCGAACAAATTCGCGGCGCTTTCGGCGCACGACGAGATCGTATTCGCCAGCGGCGCGCTGAAGACGCTGGGCGCGTCCCTGATGAAGATCGCGAACGACGTTCGCTGGCTGGCATCGGGGCCGCGAGCTGGATTGGGCGAGCTGGTGCTGCCGGAGAATGAACCGGGCTCGTCGATAATGCCCGGAAAAGTAAACCCGACGCAGTCGGAGGCGATGACGATGGTCGCGGTGCAGGTGTTCGGGAACGACGCGGCAATCGGATTCGCGGGATCGCAAGGGAATTTCGAGCTGAACGTCTTCAAGCCTGTAATTATCCATAACTTCCTGCATTCCGTGCGGCTGCTTACGGACGCGTGCCTTTCGTTCACCGATCACTGCGTGCGGGGAATGGAAGTGGATGCGCAGCGCATCGAGCAATACGTAAAGAACACGTTGATGCTAGTGACGGCGCTAGCGCCGCGGATCGGCTACGATAAAGCGGCGGAGATGGCGAAGATGGCGCATCACGAAAAGCTGAGCCTACGCGAGGCCAATGCAAAACTAGGCTATCTGCGCGAGAAAGAATTCGATGACCTTGTGCGAGCGGAGAAGATGACCAAGCCTGGGAACGTGTCGTGAGCGGTTGCGTTTCACTGCGGCACACTTCGCGCGATTAACTGTGCCATTTTAGCTCTGCTGCCTTGAGGATTCTCAGTCCTCGCACATTTTTCCCCTTCGACGAAAAATTTCTTTGACCGCAACAATGCTCCTCATTAAATCTGTAGTCCCTTGGGAACCTCTCGCTATCTCCCCCTTCCGCAGGAGGCTCCATGCTCGTACTCATTGCGGAAAGCAATCCGGCGCTTGCCACGTTTCTTGAACACGGATTCATTCTCGAACGCTACGCGGTTGATGTAGCGGCGGACGCGGAACAGGGCGCCAAGCTGGCGCTCGCACGCAAATACCACGCAGCAATTCTCGACATGAATTTCGCGCAGCCGGGCAGCTTTGAAGTGCTGCGGCGGATACGGGCGGAACGTCCGGATTTGCCGCTCCTCATCCTTGGCAATCAGACGCGGCCGGAGGAGAAAGCGCAGGTGCTGGACGCGGGCGCGGACGATCTGGTGCAAAAACCGTTCGCTTTTTCGGAACTTTCAGCGCGCTTGCGCGCGCTGCTGCGGCGTGGCGAGCGCGCGGGAGAGATGGTGCTGCGCGTCGATGATCTGGAACTCAACCGGGTGGATCGCTGCGTGAGACGCGCGGAGAGAAAGATCGAGCTGACGCCGAAAGAGTTCGCGCTGCTCGAATACATGATGCGCAATTGCGGACGGCGCGTAACACGCGCGGAAATCATCGAGCACGTGTGGAACCTGAGTTTCGACACGATGACGAACGTCGTCGATGTGTACATCAACTACGTGCGGAAAAAGGTGGACGCGGTATCGGAGCGAAAGTTGATTCACACGATCCGCGGCGTCGGGTACGAACTGCGCCCCGCGGCGGCGAGCGTGGCGCTTGATCCGAGGCGGATCTCTTCAGTTAGTCCAACTCAAGCGCTTTCTTAAACAGTCAGAACGCAGCGGGCCGCGAAAAAGAAAATCCATTTCGGCGAGGGAAGAAAAATGTCATCAGCAGCAGCCAGCGCGACGGTGGCGAGTGCCAGTTGCAAGAAGATGTTGGTGGCGAGCCGGCGAGTGAGTTTCCGCGCAGGCCTGTTGAAACCGCTTTTGCCGGTCGAACACACATCGCCGGGAGCGCCAGCGGCGGAGGCACGGGCAGGGCAGCACGCGCACGCTCGACTGCTGAAAGCGAACGAGGCAACGTCCGCGAATGAGGCGGCTTGCGGAATCGCGACCGCTGTTACGCCGGATAGTGAGACGGAGCGCGAGAAGATGCTGCTCGATCACTTGCCGCAGGTGCAGTACATCGCGCGGCGGATTCACGACCGGTTGCCCCCGCAAGTACCGCTGGAGGATCTCGTACACGCGGGAATCCTTGGGCTGATGGACGCAGTGCGGAAATACGATCCCGGCAAAAACGTTCAGTTGAAACATTACGCGGAGTTTCGCATTCGCGGCGCGATTCTGGATAGTCTTCGTCAAGTGGATTGGAGTCCGCGGGCGCTGCGACGCCAGGCGAGGCGGCTGGAGCAAGCCGTATCCGATTGCCGCGCGCGGCTGGGACGCGATCCGAACGAGATTGAAATCGCCGCGCAACTGAACGTCAGCCTGGAGAGTTTGCAGCAATTGCGTGGCGATCTGAGACGGCTTGACGTGGGCAGCTTGCAGTCGGAAGCCGGCGAATCCACGGATGAAATGTCGCAGCCGCGCGCGGCGGTCGAGGAGAACGATCCATATCAGCAGACGCTGCGGTCGGAAATGACGGGTCTTCTGGAACGGGCCATGGGAGAGTTGCCGGATCGCGAAAGGCAAGTTCTCGCTCTGTATCATTACGAAGAGCTGACTATGAAGGAAGTGGGGACGTTGCTCAAGATCGGCGAATCGCGCGTTTCGCAGATTCACTCCGCGGCGCTGATGCGGCTTCGAATGCGCATGCGCGAACTGGCTGGATTGGCGCCAACATGCGGCGATCAGATGGTACGAGCAGCGGCAATCACGGCACGGCAATCGTGCGTGGGCGTCGGCTCACCCGCCATGGCAGCTTCGCACTGAGGGAGCGGCAGGCTAGCGGGCTAAGAAATCGGCGGGCGCTGGAGATGCCACGTGGTATGCGCCTGCAAGATGTTCGCGGCGGCGACGACGAAACGATCGTTGCGCGCGCGCGCCAGAAACTGAATTCCAATTGGCAGGCTTTTCGAAGTGAACCCGCACGGCACGCTGATCGCCGGTAATCCGCACAGATTTCCCAGTCCGCCCACTGGATCGGCGAAGCCGAGGCTCGTCTCGAGATTGGCGCTCAACGGCGTGGCTGAAATGGGAAGTGTAGGCGCGGCAATCACGTCGAAGTCGTCGAAGAGCGCGTTAACTTTTTCCTGGAATACACCACGAATTTGCAACGCGAGCATGTAATCGGCCGCGGAAACCGTCTGATTCACGTAGCCGTTGATCTGGCCCAGCGGATCGGCAAGCTCCGCAACTTTCCCGGACTCAATGAAATCGCGAAAGGCGGCAGATCCCTCGACGGAGACGATCGTTCCTGCCGCGGCTTCGTAGGGGCCTTCTGGCAGCGTTGCGTCGGCGATTTGCGCGCCGTTTGCCTTCAAGACCGCCACGGCTGCTTTCGCGGCAGCCTCGATTTCCGGATCGGGTTTCCGCCAAGCATTCGTAATCCAGCCGACTCGCAATGGCTGTGGCGGCTGTGCGGGCCAATGGAAATCGGCCTCCTGCGGCGGCAGGGAACTACGGTCCAGAGGATCGTGGCCCGCGATGGCGGATAGAATGACGGCGCAATCCCCGGCCGAGCGCGCGAGCGGGCCAATTTTATCGAGCGAATGGGCCAGAGTCATCGCGCCATAGCGGCTTACGCGTCCAAACGTGGGCCGCAAACCGGAGACGCCGCAAAATGCGGAAGGGCAGAGAATCGAGCCCCACGTTTCCGTGCCAATAGCAAAGGCGGCGAGCGCCGCCGAGGCGATCGCGCCCGGTCCGCTCGACGAGCCGCAGGTCCAACAGCCTTCATTCCAAGGATTTTTCGCGGGGCCGGTGAGCGAAGCGGAAGCGTAACGATAATTCATTCCGCCGGCCAGCTCGATGGTGGCTGCTTTGCCGACCAAGACGGCGCCAGCGCGGTCGAGCCGGTCGATTACCGCGGCGTTGAAATCGAATTTCTGATTGGCGTATGGCTTCGCGCCCCACGTGGTCGGGTAGCCTTTGACGGCCAAAAGATCTTTCGCCGCGTACGGAATTCCGTGCAGCGGGCCGCGATAACCACCGGCGGCGATTTCTTCCTCGGCTTTGCGCGCCCGCGCGAGGGCCAGATCACGCGTGACGGTCACATACGCGTTGAGCCGTGGGTTGAGCCGCTCGCTTCGCGCGAGATAGCTTTCCGCCAGATCGACGGGTGAAATTTCTCCGGTGCGAATGCGCTTGCCGAGTTCGGTGACGGGCGCGTAGAGAACGTCTTCATGGAGCATTCGTCAGTCTCGCTCTGGCGCTGGACCGCGATCTTCATCTGGGGTTTCGGCTTCGGGATAAAGCTTCAAGGCGTTCCCTGGCTGGTCCGCGTTGGCGAGCAGAAACTCGCGCATGGCGTTGAGCGGCTTCTGTCCCTCGTGGACGAGCCGGCGAATATCCGCCTTCTGCGTTGGGGAAAGGCGGCTGCCATGGCGCTGAAAGATCGCTTGGATTTTAGTTTCGATTTCGGATTCGTCGCTGGGCATCGGATTGATGTTTCCGTCGCGGCTGAACGTCACGCTGCGGGGAGGTTACTTAAGTGGTGGCGTGCGGTCAATCTGTTGCGTGGTTGGGAACATATAGCCACACGGACGGGACGCGGCTCGATTCCGTTGCGAAGCCGCGATATGATTCCGCCATTCTGGCGGAAGTAAATCCAGCGCGTGGCCGGCCTGGTTTGCGGCGCGCGTATCTTCGCCGGCGGGAAACCGATTTCAAAAAATTAAGGAGACGCACATGAAACACTGGCTGTCTAGTTCTGTCGCTGTAGCTGGACTCGTTTTCGCGCTCAGTTTTCCCGTGGCTGTGCCGGCTGCCCCGCGCACGCCTCAACCGAAACCCGCACCCGCACGTGCTGCCGCGGCCGAACCGCACCCCGAAATCCGGGCTGCCCTGGCCAATCTTCGCGAGGCGCGAGAGCACCTGGCTCACGGCGCGCACGATTTTGGCGGGCACCGCGTCGCCGCCATGCAGCATGTTGACGAGGCGATCCGCGAAGCTGAGACCTGCCTCAAGTACAAATAAGCGCGGACAGAAAGCTCTTCGCCAAACTTGCGGCGTCCGAGCCTCGCCTCTTTTTGTTTCGCCGGAGGGTAGCGGACGCCGCAAGCGCGACGCAGTCGTTCCTCTGAAGCGCGAAAGCGATGGAACGCGAGCCTAGCCGAGCTTAGTTTTAGTTGGGAATGGCTTCGGCGATGGGCTGATTCGGCGTGGGACTGGCTGGAACCTTGCCGGCGCGAATTTCGTCCACGATCTTCTGCGCGAGCTTTCGGCTTGTGTCGCATGTTGGGTCGGTGATGCGACATTCAGCGATCGTCATATTGCAGCCGCAGGTGCAGTGTTTGGAATTCATGAGCTTTAGGGCGAGCTTCTTCTGATCGGGAGTCAGCCCGGCGAAGCTCACTCCGGGAAGGCTGGTGGCCAGCGCCGCGTTCTTCAGGAAGATTTGGCCTGTATCTTTGAATGTCTCGATCTTGGCTTGGACCGGCATGCCGAGCAGCGCGCGGATCTCGTTGTCGTAAACTTCCTTGGGATATACCCCAACGTGCTTTTGCACCACGCGGCCTTGCGGATCGACGACAAATGACGTCGGAAGCGCGGGAATTCCGCCGTACTCCTCCGAAAGCGTATCGCTGCCCATGACGATCGGATAGTTCATGCCGATTTTGTCGGCGAACTCTTTCACGCCTTCGGGCGGGCCATCGTCCATCGAAATGCCGATGATCTGCAGCTTGCCTTGAAACTGCTTTTGCAGCTCCATCATTTCGGGAATTTCTTCCTGGCAAGGAGGGCACCACGTGGCCCAGAAATTCACGATCACCACTTTGCCGCGAAGCGCCGCGGTGGAGACCACTTGCCCGTTCAAGTCGTTCACTAAAAACGGCGGCATCGGCTGCGCGTTGCTGGCGAAGCGGATGATATCCTCATCGGCCGGGTCGTCCGCTTGGGCAATGGCGTTCGCTGGCTGCACGGCGGACGCGCCGGCGGGTTTCTTGGCGGCGGCAACGCGAAGCTCGCGCGCGCCTTCAATGACGATGGCCATGGCCGCGAGCGCGCCAGTTATGACGAGGACGATTAGAGCCGATTTCTTCATGGAGTGCAGTCGCTCCTAGAAATTATGCGCCAGACGGCAGCTAGAGACAACGGCACGCGCAAAAGAGAGTGACAAAGCCCGCTAGTGAGCGCGCCCACCGTTAAAGGTGGCCGAGCGTTGGGTCGCGAACTGGCCAGCGTTTCAATCCGGGATATCGATTCCCAATTCGATTCAGCGCCAGGGCAAGCGCCGCGGATTGATCGATCTAAGTTATTGAAAACACGACCCTACCTTCGCCGATATTTTGGGCCGGCACTTGCAATGGCAAGAAACGTGGGTCGCGTTCCTCACGATCCGCGTCGCAAAGCGAATGGGGAGGAAGGGGGCCCTTTCGCCAGTGGCACGGACCGTTCCCACCTGCCTCTGAGAGGGAAGCTAGGATGGATGACCCCATGGCTCGGCTTCGCCTAGGTCGAGCCAAATGGAACGCGGCCTTTGGGGGCCCTTGATCCCAAGCAAGGGCCTCCTCACTTCCAATCCTTTTTTAGTCAAGTGTTACAGAAACCTCAACGCCAGAACTCGTCGCCGTATGATCGTAGCGAATGGTTCCAAAGCCGCCGCAATCATGCGCCCTACTTCCTTATCTGTGAAGAGCTGGGCCTCCTGCCGCATGGCAGACGTTCCTGCCGAACGAAGCGAAGGAAGCCGCGCAGAACTCGCGGCTCGCGCCGTTGCGAGTGAGTTCAAAAAGTTCCCCGCTGCTGGCAGGCCTGAACGTCTGGGAACGTAGCGACGAACTCCGAGAAGGACGTGCTCTGGCAGCAATCGTCGAAGGTTCGGCAGAGCTACATCGGCTCTTTGCCAAGGATCAAAGCCCACTTCTCGCCGATCACGTTGAGGGGGGCAGCAGCCGAACCTCGACTTTTGCGTTCTAATACCATAAATCCCATTCTTCAACATACGACGGATCAAGCGAACGTTGAGGCTTTACGAAACGCGGCTCATTACGGGCTAGTGCGGGATCTTCAATCGGCTTTGCGGGTCCGTTGGTGCTTTTGGTTTTGGAGCGAACTCCCGCAACAGGTAGCTCAAGAAAAGTATCGCAAGTGCAGCGACGATTAGCCATACCAGCACTCGATCAAGTGAAGGCGCGTAGTACAGACCCCAGTGGTGGATGACAAATAGACATCCGACAAGAGCCGTCCCGCTGATAACTAGAGTCACGATCTTCATGTTCATGTTTCCTTTTCGCCGTGGCGTCAACCTACCGATTGACATTTATCATACGCCCGCGGAAGCCTTTCAGTCTAAGGCGAAATGGACCGGGAGACGCTCCCGGTCCATTTGGAAGTCCGTGGTTAGTTCCCGCCCGGTGGTGGGCCGCAGTATTCGGTGATACAGTTTTCGTACGCTGCGACCGCCGCCAGCTCACAGGCCGCTGCGACGGCCTCTCCAACTCCCGGTGCGGCTAACCAGGCTGCGCAAATGACGACTGCGGCTTCAAACACTTGTGAGCATTGTGCGCACATTGCAGGGTTAGATTGTTGTACCAGCACGAACTGAGCGCCATTTCTGCCAGGATGGTACGTAGCAGACATGACCTTGGCCTCGCGAGTTAACTGCGACGTTTTAGGCGAAGCGTTGCAAGACTTACAGTCCTTCAGCGCCTGTTTCTCCGCTGGCGTCATCGAATCTTTTATAGACTGTTCAAGTTGGTTGATGATGTTCTGGAAGTTCTCGTGGAAGTCGCGTGCTTGCGCACCAACGAGCACTCCATTTGCATCATCTTTTCAAGCTGCCCTGCCAGCGATATACATTCCTGCGTCCTGCACTGCTTCTTGATCGCGGGCAATAATGCAGCGGCTGTGTTAAGGAATGCGCCGTATGGGTCGCTAGATGCTGTGGACCCTTGTTGTGCAGATGTGACGACAGGTGCCATCGAAAGGCCTATTGCGAGCAGTCCAACGGCGAAGTGCCTCGCTGCTTTAATCATCGTACAATCCCCTTATTATCGAGTTTTACGACAGGGGCCTGGGAACTGCGCGGATATATACGCAAGGATTGCGATTGTCAGTAGTTAAAATATTCTGCTCGGTATACCGAGCACGGGCTGTACGTAGAAGGTCTCACCGTCCCGCATCGCTGGCGTGTGAACGTGAGCGCAGATGGCGTTTTAGTAGGTCGGTAACCCCTTTGCTTTCGAGAACTGTGGATTTTTGAAATACCCGCTAGCAAGGGCCTTTTCCTCCGTTTTATCCCGCTGCATCGCAACACATAAACATCGGCAGAGCTATTCCAGTCGAAGAGGCTGCGCGCTGCGCTCGCATTCCACTCCGCCATGCGATAATTTGCTCAACGCATGCGCAGCCTGAAACTCACCATCGCGTACGACGGCGCGCCATTCCATGGCTGGCAAATCCAGCCCGGTGTGCCAACGATTCAGGGTACGCTCAGCGACATCGCCTCGCAGATCACCCAAGAAAAGATCTTCATCCACGGCGCGAGCCGCACGGATGCGGGCGTCCACGCACTGGGGCAAGTGGCGCATTTCAAGACGCGCTCCTCGATCGGCGCGAGCGAGTTTCAGCGCGCGTTCAACGCGCTGCTGCCGCCGTCGATTCGCATCGTGGCTGCCGAGGAAGTTGGGCCGGATTTCCACGCGCGATGGCAGGCGCAGGCAAAGACGTACCGCTATCGCATTTATCGCGGCGAAGTATTGCCTCCATTCGAGTACCAGCGAGTGCTGCACTATTCCGGTCCGCTTGATGAAACCGCGATGTGCGCGGCCGCGCGCGAGTTTGAAGGCGAGCACGATTTCGAAACGTTCGCCGCCTCCTCCGGCTCCGAAGAAGATGATCGCGACCGCACGACCTTGCGTGTGATTTACAGGTCGGAGATTATTCGCGATAACGATCGTAAAGAAATTGACTACATCGTGCGTGGGCAATCTTTCTTGCGCTACATGGTGCGCAAGGTCGTTGGAACGCTGCTGGAAGTTGGGAAGGGAAGGCGCGCGCCGGGCGATATTCGCGAACTTTTCGAAGCGCGCGACCGCTCGCGTTCTGGAGCTACCGCGCCGCCCGAGGGGTTGTACCTTGTCTCGCTGGAGTATCCCGATCCCACTGATTCGCTGGCGACGGCTGTGCGGCGGCGCTTAAGATCTTCCGCTTAAGGTACGTTGTCATCTCTGGTGGTTCAATCATGGAGATAGCGGCGAAGTCTGATCCTTCAACGGCAGCCACAACGCTACCCAGGGCTTCTTGCCTAGCGTGCGCGTCTCGTGGCCCTTGCCAGTGCCGTTTTCGACCAGCAGGATGGTTCCGGGCGTCAGGATGATCTTTTTCCCGCCCGCGATGTCGATTTCGCCTCGGCCGCTGAGCGTGATCACATACTGGCGGCGCTTCTCCACGTGCCAGCCAATCGAAAAGCCTGGGCGAGTCCGGTGAATTTCGACGCCGCTCGTGGGCAGCAAATCGACTACGCCGTTGGGCCGCGCGTTGACTTGTATATCCTTGACGTAAGCCTGCCCGTCCGGCCCGGTGTAGAGCAATTGCATCGAATAGGGTTTCGTGGATTGAGCGAGAACCGGCGAAAAACTCCCGGCGCACACTACCATGGCCAGAGCCGCCGCTAGAACAGCTGCCAAACCCCTGCCGGTTGATCTCATCGCTATCCGAGAGGCCGCTCGCCGATCACCGTGGTGCGCACTAGATGGCGTCGCTCGTTTTCGTAGTCGTGAATGCCGCAATGCTGCGAGAAGCGGTTGTCCCACACGATCAGCGTATTCGGCTTCCAGCGAATGCGGCACTGATATTGGAGCTTGTGCGGCATGTGGGCGAAATATCCGAGCAGTGGACGGCTATCCTCCGCGCTCCAGCCCTCAAAATTCTTAAAATACGTGGGCGTGACGAACAGAGATTTGCGTCCCGTGCGCGGATGCCGCCGCACGGCGGGATGAACGTTCTCCAACTGATCTTCCTTGAAATCGTGCGATTCGCGGAGGCGCAGCCGCTTGCCTTCATCGAGCTTTGCGTTTTTCGACCAAATATCCTTGCCCGAATAGACCACGCGCAGGCCATCGACGACTTTCTTCATCCCGTCCGAAAGCTCCTCGTAAGCGAGGTACATGTTGGCGAAGGCCGTGTCGCCGCCGTAGCGCGGCGCGTCGATCGCGCGCATCACCATGCACTTTGGCGGACGCTCCAGAAACGGGCTATCAGTATGAAACTTCGTGAACGGCACCACGCTCACCGGCTCGTGCGCTTCGCGGCGTACTTCCTGCATCTCGCGGTCGCCGGCGTAGAGCGGCGCCTGCGGCAATTCCATCAACTCGCCGAAATGATATGAAAACGCTTTGTGCTGCTCGATGGTCAGGTCCTGATCGCGCAGCATGATCACCAGGAAGTGCTCGAAGGCCGTCATGATTTCTTCGAGCACTTCTTTCTTTGGCGGCTGGCGTAGATCGACGCCCTTAATTTCGCAGCCACACGCGCCGGTTAGCGGTTCCACGCCGATGTGGCGAAACTCGGGCATCGGCCGTCCGGCCACGACAATATTTTCATTTTCAGTTTGCAGCGCCTTTGCCTCAACGCTCACGGAAGACCTCCCTGGCGGGCGAAAAGAGACTCGTCACCCGCGATTCGCCGCCCGGCTTTGCCTCCGGACAGCCCAGCTTCACTCCCCGATTGGCGTCCGTCGATAGCCGAATTGTAGGCCCGTCTCACGCGAATGGTAAGCAAATTTTCCGCCCCTGCTGTGGACAAACGGGGCCATGGTGATGTATCTCGTGGCTGGCCGGGTGGGCTATTTCGATGTCGCCGGCGCGGCGTCGCGGCGAGGATTGCCGTCAGGGCACGGCTTCAGCCGTGCCGAAAGTGACGAAGAAGGAGGGCGGCTTCAGCCGCTGGGGGCAATGGCAATTCCAAGCAGGCACCACGGCGTTGTGGGCACTTACGTTGTGGACACTTACTTTGTGACTTCCCGCACCTGGCAAAGCCGGCAGATTTTCAAAACGCCGCCCGCGTGTGAGATTTTCATCGAATTTCTCTTCCGGTACCGCGACCAAGGTGCCTACGCCCTGCACGCGTTTGTGCTCATGCCCGATCATTTTCATATCCTGATCACGCCCGGACAAAATACAACACTGGAGCGGGCTGTTCAATTCGTCAAGGGCGGTTCCTCGAAGGCGATTCGCGAGCGTCTGCTGTTTAGCTTTCCAGTATGGCAACGCGGTTTTAGCGACCACTGCATCCGCCACGCTACCGACTACGATTCGCATTTGGGGTACCTCGAACAGAATCCCGTGAGGAAAATGCTGTCGGAGACGGCCTCTCAATTTCTTTGGTCATCAGCTTCGCGCAAATACCCCGTGGACCCACCGCCGCAGGCGTTAAAACCCCTGGGAACCAGCGCGGCCAACGGCACGGCTGAAGCCGTGCCCTGACGACGGCCCTCGTGCGTCGCGCAATGAGCCCCATTGCACCGCCCAATTCAAAAGCCCAGCGAATGTTCCGCTCGCTCTTTTCCCGCCGCGAGGAGCGGGGCGACACGCCAGGAATGTCGGCCGCGCCCGGCAGCAGCAACGGGTCTTTATGAATTAAAGGTAGCGCCGAGGCCTTTCGCGCCGTTTGCGTCCCGATGGTTTTTTACCGGGACCCCGGCACTCTTCGCATTCGCCGCGAATGGTGAGTCGTAAGTACAGAGTGGTGAGAAGCATTGCCCAGGCCCGCTATCAGGCGTAGGGGCACAGCATGCTGTGCCCGCCGTTTCCTGGGAGCGCCAATCTCCTGATTGGCGTCTTTGCCTTTGCTCTTTTGGCTCCGTTGCTCTCGCGCCGCTCGGCCTCTCCGCCGAAGCAACTCGCCTCTGACTCCAGCAAGTTTCACCTCGGCCTCAACATACAAGCGCCGGGGCCTTTAGCCCGGCAGGTTTACTCTTTACCTTGCATTAGGTCGAGGCCGTGCCTATAAGGAAGAGAATCAAAAACACATCCTCCCTGTTTTTTCCGTTTTGAGAAGAATCCAATTGCGCGCAGTGCCTGATTCCCAAAACGGGAAAGCTGGTACTACTCAAATTGAACCTGTGCGCTACTTCATTCCCGTGCTACCGTTGCTCGTTTTTAGGTTGTCGCGTTGTCCCGCAAGGAGGGGCACGCAAAGGAGGCGGCGATGCAAGCAGGACCGATATCCGACGGCGAAGCCGCGAGCGCATTGCCGCGCCGATTATCTCGTGCCGCTAATCGCGTCCTTTGCCCTCTTTATTCGCCTTTCCTTCGCACTAACGGCCCCCGCAAGGGCGGAACAGCCATTCAACCTTCGCACTGCGTAAGTCACAGAAAACAAAGGATCGGGCGTACACAAGGGCGGAACGTCCCGGTGCATCTTCTTTTCCAGTTTCTATCCTCCAACGTCCAACCTCTAGAAACGGCGCATCGCCTATACGCGATCTTTTTCACTCTAATTTCTAAAATCCAAGTCTCCAACATCTGGCGAACCTACCCGAGACTGCAAACGAGTAGAAACACGAAGATTATACCGTTGACAAAAGAAGGCTTGGGGGTGCATTGTGACCCCGAAGCCGCTGCCGTTCATCGTAAAGCCAAAGCCGAAGCTGTTTGACAAAGAGCAGCGGGCGAAAAGGAATATCGCTATGACCTTAGTCGCTGCCTTGTCCGGTTGCGATGGGACGATCCTGCTCGCTGACACCGAAGAGGTCGTGAGCTCGTATAGCACGCGGACGGTTGACAAACTGGCCGTATGGGATTGCCAGGCGTTCCGCCTTGGAATCGCGGGAGCGTCCACCGATGGTACCTATGCAGACATGCTCCAGTCCGAAATTCTCGGAGCGTTGTCGCGCCTTCCGGCGTTCGATATGGGCAGTATAAAGACGACTCTTTCAGACACGCTCACAAGTTTTTATGCGAAGCATATTTGGCCGCGCACTGGAGATCGGCCACAGATGGAGTACTTGTTAGTTGTCCAGCCGCACCCGCGTGGCCGAGCTGAGATCATCCATATTTCAGAAACAGCCGCGAACATTGTCGCTGGTGAGAGCAAAACAGTAGGGGTCGGAGCATACCTCGCTGACTACATCCTAAAACAGATATTCTCCGCGCCGGTGCCTGTGAATCGGACGGAATCCACATCCCAGTTGTGCGCAGCGGGCCTATATGTGGCTAAGGAAGTACGCGAAAACATCGACGGCGTGGGGCCGGTGGATAGAGTCGCCGTCTTCGACAGCAATGGCGGTTACGACGAACTCTACCCTGTAGACATCGCGGAGATCGAAGAGAATGTTTCTGCGATATGGGAATTCCACATGTATTTCTTCACCGACATTTTTGATGCTGAGCGGGATGAAATGATCATGGGAGATGCGGACGGATTCATAAGGGATATGAAGGAGCGCCACAAGGAGTGGTACAAGAAATGGAACGATCGACGCGCTGCACGGGAGCGGTTACGACAATACCCGAATCCGAACAGGCGCACAGCTTCGTGAGCCGTGGGGGTCGAAAGGCCCCCACGGCACACAAACTACTTCTTGCGCGTTCCAACCAGGACGTGTTCCTTCTCGGTGGTACGCGGATGCTGATTCGTGTACGAGAGGGGCACGAACTTTCCGGTTATGGAGCTACGTCCAACCAGCTTTGTTTTCATGTTCTTCTCCGTCTCGCGCCAAATGCGCGAACAGGTAGGGCGAGCGCGCCCAGACCGGCACACTCACAGTTTTCGCTAAATCTCTTGACGAAGGGCGCTCGCGCGCCTAGGATG
>JASHPG010000159.1 GCA_030038275.1 Candidatus Acidiferrales bacterium
CGGGCGGCGGTAGCATCAGTCCGAGGCTGATGCAACCAGTGACGAAACGCCGAGCCGCATTCATTGCCGTCCTGCTGATCTTCACGCTTTGCGCGTTCAGCACGGTGGTGTTGGCGCATTCGGACGGACTGGGTCACAGTGAAGCGCACTGCACCTGCCAACTGTGCCACGTCCAGCATGTGGCCGTGCCGCAACCGAGCGCACCGGCCCAGGTTCAGCTTGCCCTACACGTCGTGCGGCGTGTTTCCGAGCAGCAAAGCACTTCGATCATTACTTCCGATTTCATCCTTAGCGCTCCCCGCGCACCTCCCGCCTAGTCGCGATCCAAAACCAACTCTCCTAGCGTCCACTGTCCGTGTGACAGCGCGCGCCATGCTCTATTTCACCTTCATCGCCAACGCTGTGTAGGCGCGGCGTGGGGTTGCACTTCTAAAGGGGAAAAAATGAGATTCGGACGTTCGCTATTAAATGTAGTAGCGATAGCGGTGCTTTTCTTGAGCGCCGCAATCGCGGTGCGCGGACAAGCAGGAACATCGGGGACGATTACGGGCACGGTGACCGATCCGGCAGGGGCGGCAATCGCGGGTGCGACGGTGACGATTCATGATCCGGTGAGCGGTTACCAGGCCAGCGCGACAACCGACAGCAACGGGGCATTCAGTCTCACGAATGTGCCGTTTAATCCCTATCACATGACGGTGGAGGCGAAGGGCTTTTCTCCGTACGTGCACGATGTGGAGGTGAGGTCGATTTTGCCGGTCAACGTGACGGCCAAGCTTGAGCTGGCGGGCGTGAGCACGACGGTGACGGTGACGGGCGCCGAGGATCTGATCGAGAACACGCCGACCGCGCACACGGACATATCGCGGCAACTTATCCAGGAGGTGCCGCTGGAGAGTCAATCATCGTCGTTGAGCTCGCTGGTGACGGCAACCGCGCCGGGCGTGGCCGCCGATTCAAACGGCTTGTTCCACGGATTGGGCGATCACGCGGATAATTCGTTTTCGCTTGATGGGCAGCCCATTACCGATCAACAGAGCAAAGTCTTCTCCAACCAGATTCCGGAGCAAGCGGTGCAGTCGATGGAAGTGATCGAAGGCGCGCCGCCGGCGCAATATGGCGACAAGACGAGCCTAGTGATCGACGTGACGACGCGTTCGGGGCAGAACGAAACGACTCCGCATGGAACGGTGTCGGCATCGTACGGGACATTCGGCTCGTCGAACGGCAATTTTGACTTGGGTTACGGCGGAGCCAAATGGGGCAATTTCATCGCCGCGAACGGGCTCGACACCGGGCGCTTCCTCGATGCGCCGGAATACACCGTGATGCACGATAAGGGGAACGAGGAAAACGTATTCGATCGGGTGGATTATCAGTTTGATCCCAACGACACGGCGCACCTGAATTTTCAGTATTCTCGGTCGTGGTTCCAGACGCCCAATTCGTTCGACTCGGAGTACGCTTCGCCCTGGTGGGGCGTAACGGTTGACAACGGCGGCTTGGCGCCGAGCGCGGCCCAAGGGTGCTTGCTTTCGTACTGCGGCCAGGCGGTCGGCCCGGCCGATCAGCGGTCGCAAATCGGCACGTTTGACATCGCGCCTGCGTGGAACCATATCGTTAACATGAACACCGTCGTTACGCTTGAAGGCTGGGCGCGGCGGGACGCGTACAACTATTACCCGAGCGGCAATCCGTTTGCGGATTTGGGGCCTTTCAGCTTGCAGCGCGAGAGCGTGGGGCAAGCTCGCACGCTTCTGAACGCGGGAACGCGCGGCAGCCTTTCGTACGTGAAGGGTATTCACAACGTCAAAGCGGGAATCAGCTACGAGCAGACGTTCCTGGATGAGAACGACCGGCTAGGAATCGTGGATCCGACGCTGAACGCGCCGTGCATTGCGACGAATACAAACCCGCTAACAGAGTCGTTTACTGCCTACGCTCCGGTACAAGGATTTACCAATCCGAGCCAGTGTACGGGCGCATTGCAGCCGAATATCGATTCGAACGCCAATGCTCCGGCCAGTTCGATCAATCCGAACTCGGTTGGCACGGCTCTCTATCCACTGTACAACCCGGTGCTGGCGCCGTACGACCTGACTCGCGGAGGCAGTCCTTACGACTTCTACGGTCACACGGACGTAAAAGAGATGGCGATGTATGTGGAGGATTCGATTACTTGGAAGGATTTCAACTTCAACCTGGGAATCCGCGGCGATTTGTACAACGGGCTTACCGTGGCGCAGGAAGCGGAGCCCCGGCTGGGCGTCGCGTACAACATCAAGTCGAGCAATACAGTGCTGCGGTTTTCGTACGCGCGAACGATGGAGACGCCCTTTAACGAAAATTTGGTGCTTTCGAGCGTCGGCTGCGAAAATCCCGTGCTGAACCCGCTGCTGCTTTGCAGCTCGAACGCGTTCACTCCGATCGCTCCGGGGCGCCGAAATGAGTACCACGTTGGATTACAGCAAGCATTTGGACGTTATCTGGTATTCGACGGCGAGTACATCTGGAAATACACCACCGGGGCGTACGACTTCAGCGTGCTGGGCGCGACGCCAATCACGTTTCCGATCGAGTGGACGAAATCGAAAATTCCGGGGTTCACCGCGAAGCTGAATCTGACGAACTATCACGGCGTGACCGCTTACGTCGTGATGTCCAGCGTGGCGGCGCGATTTTTCCTACCTCAAGTTGGCGGAGCGGGAGCAACTCCCGCGTCGCCGAGCGGCGTTTTCCGCATCGATCATGACGAGGCTTTTAACCAGACAGCGCATTTGCAATATCAGCCCTGGAAAAACGGGCCGTGGATGGGATTCAACTGGCGGTACGACAGCGGGATGGTTGCTGGCGCGGTGCCGTGCTATTTTCCCGGGAATCCGAGTTGCCCGAACTCGCTTACGGACTATACATTTCCGAATGCCACCACCTCTCCAGCGGCCATAAGCATGCTTGCCGCGAACTATGGCGCCGTGCCTCTTTCGCCCGACCAAGAATTCCAGGCGGGATTCGTGTGTAACGGAGTAGCGGCGGCGCCGCCGACTGGCGCAAATAGATTCGGAGTGCCGATCAGTTACGGCGGAGCGGTGAACGTTTGCCCGGCGAACGCGCTCACATCGGGTCTGGTGAGAATCCCGGCGCCGAACACGGAGAACGACGACAAGAATCCGCCGCGCATTCAGCCACGGAATCTTTTTGACGTGGCTATCGGCGACGATAACCTGTTCCACGGCGATAAATACAAATGGAGCGCGCAGGTGACGGTGATCAATATCGCGAACGATTACGCGCTCTATAACTTTCTCTCGACATTCAGCGGAACGCATTTCGTAACGCCGAGAACGGTGACCGGAGAGATTGGATTTCACTTCTAGCAAAGTGCGATGGAAAAGCGGGCATAGCATGCTGTGCCCCTACCACGTTGTGATTGTGGGGGCGGAGCCGTATTGTTGGTTTCGCCCATGCTAGAGGCGCGGCCGAGCCGGACGGCGTACATGGTGGCGATGCGGCGCGCCGCGCATCAACTCCTCGACCATCCGAAAATTCTCGACGATCCGATCGCGTTGCCGATTCTCGGCAAGGGCGCCGAGGCGCGATTGCGTTGGGAACGGCGATTTACAAACCGGGCGGGCCGACGCGTGCGGGCATCGATGGCAGCGCGCAGCCGTTACGCGGAAGACCATTTAGCTGCCGCGGTTGAGCGAGGCGCGCGGCAATACGTGATTCTGGGCGCAGGTCTCGACACATTTGCGTACAGGAATCCATACGAGCAACAGGGACTCCGTGTTTTTGAAGTGGACCATCCGGCAACGCAGGCGTGGAAGAGGGAGCTGCTAGACAGAGCGGCGATCAATATTCCGGACTCTCTGACGTTCGTGCCGGCCGATTTCGAGCAGCAGACGCTCTCGGAAGCGCTGCGCAATGCGGGATTCGATCAGGCGCGCGCGGCTTTCTTTTCATGCCTGGGCGTAACGATGTATCTGGCGCGGGAAACGGTGCTCAGTACGCTGCGGTTTATCGCGTCGTGCGGGTCCAACTCCACGAGCGCGTTCGGCGCGACCGGCGGTGGAGTGGCGTTCGACTACCTGGTGCCGCGGCAGAGCCTTTCATGGACGAGGCGGCTCGTATTTGATGCGATGGCGCGGCGCGTGCGAAGAGCCGGGGAACCGTTCCGGACTTTTTTCGGCGCGGACGAACTCACAGAAGAACTAACGCAGATTGGCTTTCATTCGATTGAAAATATCGGCGGAGCGGAAATCAACGCGCGGTATTTCAGCGGCCGAACGGACGGTCTGCGCGTGCCGGGAATACTGGGGCGATTCGCGAGCGCACAGGTCTGAGGCATCCTAGTTACAGTGAATATCGACGAGCATTTGCGGCTGGCCGGCGGCGCGCTGAAGAATT
>JASHPG010000160.1 GCA_030038275.1 Candidatus Acidiferrales bacterium
ACCAAGCGATTTCGAGAAAACGCTGGCCGCGTTTCCCATTGTGCTTCAAGGAACCGGGCCTAATGCTCCCTTCACTACGCTCGGAGGATTGGACAACACATGGGTCCAAGGCAGACGCGCGTCCCGCTTTTTTATTAACGACAATCTGGCCTGGAGCCACGGTCCCCATGAATTCCGTTTTGGAACGAACACCCGAATCTTCCGCCTGAACGATTACGATTTCGGAGAAGGAACTGTGCCGCTGGTGACGTACACGGATTTGCCTCAATTCATTTATGGCGTTGCGTCCACCGCGACGGAAACATTCCCGGCATCGGCGAATGAACCGTTCAACTTCCTCAATCTCGATCTGTACGCGCAGGACACCTGGAAACTCACTCCCAAACTGACTTGGACAATTGGTCTTCGGGATACATTCAATTCAAACCCGCTGAATCCTCACGATGAAATTGCGCGGCTTCCGGGCTCTTTTGATTCAATATCACACAATGTCAATCAGCCCTTGAACGCCGTGATCCAAACTCAACTAGGAAACATCTTCAGTTCCACGCCACTTGCCATTCTGCAACCAAGAACCGCGCTGGCTTGGCAATTTGCTCCTGAGACCGTGCTCCGAGCCGGATTTGGGGTGTTCAGTGACCTTTTGCCGGGGAGTATCGCCGACCTGGTCGGCGTCAATCCCCCATATGTTCGGACGCTCCAGGGCGGACTGCTAGGCACAGTCGGGGGCATCGCTATCGCGCCGGGTGTACCCAACAGTGCGGTAGATGCAACCAGTATTGCGAATCAAGAATTTGGGACCGGTTTTGCTCAAGGGTGGCTTTCCTGCGCTTCCCCCCAGGACAATCCGAATGCGTGTCTCCCACCGGTGGCGATAACGGCTTTCCCAAACGGCGAGTTGAAAGCCCCCTACGATATGCAATGGAGTCTGGGGATTGAACATCAATTTGGAAACACTCTCAGCGTCCGCGCGCAGTACGTAGGCACGCGAGCTCTGAATCAGCCGTATTTGACTCAAGTGAACGGGTATCAAACGGCGTGTCAGGGGTGTTTTGTGCCTTACCCCTACATGCAGCCCACCGATCCCCGCTTTGGAGCGGTCACGCAGTTTTCGACTGGGGCAAACAGCCACTACAACGGCCTCCAGTTAAACGCGACGAAGCGTCTCGGCCATGGCCTCGAAGGGCAGGTCAACTACACGTTCAGCCGATGCGTGGACGAGGTGTCTAATGGGGGCATTTTGCAATTCTCTGCGGGTGCGCTTCTTACGCCTCTGCCGGGAGCGCTTGCTCGGGATTACGGACCATGCGATTACGACATCCGGCACAACCTCAGCGGCGAATACGTTTATCAGCTTCCCATCAACGTGCGGAGCAACATGCTAGGTCACGTACTCAATGGCTGGCAGATTTCAGGAACAGTCGTTTGGCACAGCGGACTCCCATTCTCGGTGCTGAGCACTCCCTATTCCGCCAACGGAAATGGGATCGTGCAGGGCGGCGGACCGCAATTTGCCAGCGTCGTGCCCGGCATCAACCCATATTGCAAGTACTGCGATATCCCGGCAGTTACGCAGCCCGGTACGGTTCAGTGGCTTAATCCTGACGCCTTTGTTTCAACCGTTGACCCAAGCACGGGTGCTTGCTACGGAGGCGATAGCGCTCAGAGTTGTCGATTCGGAGATTCAGGACGCAATGCCTTCCGCGGTCCTGACTTTTTCTGGAGCGATTTTTACCTGACGAAGTGGTTCACCTTGACCGAACGATTGAAACTTAGAATCGAGGGCCAATTTTTCAATATATTCAATCATCCAAATTTTGCCTTGCCGAGCGACGTGTATGCAGGCATTCCGGGAAAACCGTCTACGCAGATCGGGTTTGGAGCGCTGACCTATGTGACCTCGCCTCCGACTGGATTGCTCGGGGTTGGATTGGGCGGAGACAGTTCACCCCGCATGATCGCGCTTCAAGCGCGGTTGGAGTTCTAAGTCTTGCGTCACCGGCGCAACCGATTGAACTGAGGCGGTATATTCTTCCTTTTCCGCCGCGCTTTTGCTTGGGCACTGCTTCGGGGTAATTTCTGCACCCGGCAGCTTCGCCGACTCTGCTTTGTTCGGCTCCTCCTAAAAAATCCCTGAAGGCGCGCCCAGCATGTGAACGCTGTTGCATGCGCGACCTCTCTCATGTCGAAGGCGCTGCGCGTTGACACCCCGAATCCTGAATCGTAGGCTTGCCAAGAATTTCTTTGCCATCGTGAAACGCGCCGCGAAACGCGAGAAGGAACGCTCCGTCGATGTGCGCATTGGTCCGGCAGGATGGGCTTATCAAGACTGGAAGGGGATTGTCTATCCAAAGCGCAGGCAGCGTGAATTCCGTGAAGCCGCTTATCTTGCCGCGTACTTCGACACGATAGAAATCAACACATCGTTCTACCAACCGCTTCGACCGGAGCATTGCCGACAGTGGCTTGAAATCGTCTCAATCAATCCTCGCTTCCTGTTCACTGCAAAGCTCTGGCAGAAATTCACTCACGAAAATGATGCAACCGCTGACGATGAGCGCGATGTCCGAGCCGGATTCGATGTCTTGCACGCAGCCGGGAAGCTGGGGGCGCTGCTCTTGCAGTTCCCTTTTTCGTTTCACCACACAGCGGATAGCCTTGCTTACCTCAAGAAGCTGCTAAAGCGATTTGCGGATTATCCTCTCGTTGTGGAAGTGCGGCACGCATCCTGGAATAACAAAGACTTCTACAAAATGCTGCGTGAAACCGGCGTGGGATTCTGCAACATAGACCAGCCGATCATTGGACACTCGCTCGAACCGTCGAATGAAATAACCGCAGCCGTTGGTTACGTTCGCCTTCATGGAAGGCGCTACGACACTTGGTTTAGCGACGACCCGAACCTGCCGTCTGCCGAACGGTACAACTACCTCTACAGCGAAAAGGAGCTTGAACCGTGGGCCGCGCGCGTCCGCTCCGTGGCGAACGATGCGGAGACCACGTTTGTCATCACCAATAACCACTACCAGGGAAAAGGCGTTGTGAACGCGCTGCAACTCATCAATCTGCTGACGGGAGCAAAAGTGAAAGTCCCCGAGCCGCTCCGCCAGCACTACCCTGAACTTGAGAAAATCGCGTCCGATCCGCCCCAGGAACCCTCACTTTTCTAAGTATTGACTTTCGCTATTTCTTCGCCTAACATCTTTTATGCAAGACAGCCCGGAAAGGAAGCCGCGTTCGTGTCCTCACCTGCCCTGCAAACTGCGCCGAGCTTTCGTATTACGTGGATGCTCCCTACCTATGGCATAGGCTTATTTTACGGCTGCCCTCAGATTCAGCGGCTGTCGCACTACTTTTTGTCCAGAGCTATTGCGGAATGCAAACGGATACTTTATCTGGATGGTGCAAACGGCTTTGACCCCCTATTGCTCGCCCGTCTTGCCCGACGACGCAAACGCCCACCGTCGGAATTCAACCGTCAAATCCGTATGGCTCGCGCTTTCACCTGCTTTCAACTGACAGAGCTTCTGGTTCGCGCACCACGCCTGCTACAGAGCTTTCCGGCTGATGCTGCGATCCTTACCGCCATGCCGGAACTCTATTTCGACGAGGATGTGCGCGAGCCGGACGCCATCTCGTCCTTCAATCAAGGGCTGCGAGCGTTGCAAGAGCTCGCTGGGCGGCTGCCCGTTGCGGTTTTTTCAGATCCATTCTCGTTCACGACGCCACGACGAAAGTTTTTTGAGCGCATCACAGCTTGTGCCACGCAAGTCTGCAAATTCGCCGTGCGGGAAGACAACACACTCGCCGTCAACGACGAGAGAAGTGCTCCTCGCACCCCGCTTCTCGAAGAGAGCTGACATGGGGCGCACCGTTCCGACGTTCCGCCAGCATGTTGAAGAAACTGCTCAACGATGGGCAAAGTTCCGGCGTGCTTTGCGGCGGGAAGACCAGGAGTATTTCGACAAACTTTTTCTGCATGTCCGTTGCTACACCCAGGCGGCAACCTATCAGTGCAATGACAATCCGATGGAAGCAATCCTGCTTTCCATCGCGCTCGACCAAGAAAAGCGCCTCACTGCGCTTGAAGGATTGTTGCGTTGTGAAGGATTCTCCGATGCGACTCGAAGGCTGGATTCTCGATCTCTACCCCTGCCAGCAGGGAATGACATTGTGGCTGCTGACGCCGAACCAGAGCACACACAAACTGACTGACACATCTTTCCGTCCCGCATTTTACGTTCATGGTTCGGAACCGTCTCTGCAAAGAACCGCGCATTTGCTCACCGGACGATTTCCCGTGAAGTGCCGGGAAGTAGAGCGTGTGGATATTTGGCAAGCCAAGCCGATTCAAACGCTTGAAATTTCCGTATGCGAGCCGACGCTCTTTCGTTCGGCAACCCAATTTGTGCAGAGAGCGGGAGCGGAAATACGTCTTTATAACTCGGACCTGATGCTCGCGTCTCTATATTGCTGGGAGCGGAACCTGTTCCCGCTGGCGCGCGTGGAAGCCGACGTGGATGGCAAAGGCAAAATCCTCGACCTTATGTGCGCGGACGACCCGTGGGCGCTCGACTACGATCTGCCGCCGTTCCGCATCATGGAAATTAGAATCGCCGGACTCTCGCGCGTGAATCCGGCGCATGGACGCCGCGGCGCGCTCGAAATCACAATAGACGACGAAACCTATTCGCTTGACGATTCCGACGTCCCCGCCGCCGAGAACTTCGCCCGGCTGTTGAAACGATATGACCCGGATTTACTGCTCACCGATTGGGGCGATTCGACTGTGTTGCCTCATCTGCTCCGGCAGGCGGAACGCTATCGCATCGGGCTTCCGCTGAATCGGGATTCTCTGCCGATCCAGCAAAGTCGTGGACGCAGCTACATGAGCTATGGGCGCATTCTGTTCAAGGAATCCGCCACCACTCTGTTTGGCCGTTTGCATGTGGACACATCGAATTCATTCATGGCCAGCAAGTGTGAACTGGCGGGACTGTGGGAGTTCGTACGCGTAACCAAGCTCCCCATACAATACGCTACGAGAACAACAGCGGGGACAGGCATTTCCTACATGCAGATGGAGCTTGCCTGGCGCGACAACGTTCTCATTCCTTCACAAAAGGCGGAACCCGAAGATTTGAAATCGCCCGATGAGTTGCTAGTCGCGGATCGCGGCGGACTTGTCTTTACGCCCAAGCTGGGCTTTTTCGAGAAAGTCGCCGAACTCGATTTTGTGAGTGAGTATCCGTCCATCATGGCGCGCTTCAATATTTCACCGGAGACGGTGAATTGTCCTTGTTGCCCCGAGGCTCCGCGTGTGCCGGAACTCGACTATCGCGTCTGCCAGAAACGGCAAGGCATTACTGGGCGCGTCGTGGCACGGCTGATTGCAAAGCGCACGGCATGGAAAGAACTCCAGCGCACCGCCGAGCCGGATGCAGCGCAGCGATACAAATTACGAAGAGATGCGCTCAAATGGCTGCTGGTTTGTTGCTTCGGGTATACGGGGTATAAGAACGCCCGGTTCGGCAAAATCGAGGCGCACGAAGCCATCAATGCCGTGGCGCGCGAGACGCTGCTTGTAGCAAAGGAAATTGCCGAGAAGCACGGTTTTTCACTGTTGCATGCGCTTGTGGATTCCCTGTACGTCCATAAGAACGGGGCAAGACGAGAAGACTATGAACTCTTGGCCCAGGAAATTGAGGAGCAGACAAAACTCCCGATAGCCATCGAAGCAATCTACCGTTACGTTGTATTTCTCCCTTCGCGGCAAATCGAGACTCTGCCTGTGCCGAATCGGTTTTTCTGCGTGAACGAGGACGGAACGCTCAAGGTACGCGGGTTAGAGTTGCGCCGCCACGACACGCCGCCCATCGTGGCAGAGATGCAAAATGAAGTCCTCGCAGTGCTCTCCGAGGTGCAGGACTTCGCGAGCTATAGGAGCAAACTGGCGCTCGCGCGGCGAATCCTCACGGGTTATTTGGAGCGTGTGAAGGAAGGGAGCGTGGCAATCGAGGAACTCGTCATCAGCAAACGCCTCACCCGCTCGCCGCGCGAGTACAGTAAAGCCAGCCTGACGGCCATCGCCGCGCAGCAGCTTTTCGGATCCGAAGTGAAGCTTCGCCCCGGCCAAATCATCGAGTACGTTATCACGGACGCCGATGCTGCCGTGCCCAACGACCGCGTGCGCGCCTATGCTCTATGGGAAGGCTGGCGCGGATACGACCACGACAAATACGCCGAAATGCTCCGCGAAGCGTTCACTCCGTTTCTGCAACCATGCCGTGACGCGCCGGCCAACTCGGAAGGCGTCTCACACCATTGTGTTCCCATGCCGCTCCAATGCTGCGTTGCCTCCGAGAAACACCGACTCTGACGGTTTCCCTGCTCTACGCGCTTGCCCTTCGCCTCATCCGAATGAACTGATACGGTACATTTTTCTCCTTTCTGCCGCGCTGTTCCTCGGGCACCGCTTCGGGGCAATTCCTGCGCCCGGCAGCTTCGCCGACTCTGCTTTATTCGGTTCCTCCCGAAAAATCTTTGGAAGTGCGCCACGATTTTTCGTGTCCCTCCGAAAAAGCATCGCCTCGCTTGGGGAGCAGCGCCCTCTCGCTTTTCGGTGCCCCGAGTCACAGGGGCAGAAAAGGAGATTTTGAAATGTACCTCAATTCAGTTCAGATCATCGGTTTCATCGGCAAAGACCCGGAGCGACGCCAAGCACGAGCGAATGACGCGGCGTTCACGCTTTTCTCCGTCGCCACGCAGCGGTCATGGAAGAACGCGGACGACGAATGGGCCTCAAAAACCGAATGGCATCGCGTCGTCGCTTGGAATAGCTTGGGCGAGCGCGTTGCTGCTTCGCTTAACCAGGGCGATCACATTCTCGTCGAAGGCACGCTCGTCAGCAGCAGCTACGAGCGCGAATACGGCAAAGGCAAGAAAGCCACGACCGTGAAGCACACGGTCTGGCAGATTCGCGCCGACTCGATTCGCAAGCTCAATCGCGGCGAGAAAGAGCCGGAGGCAATCGCTTCCGGCTCAGCCGCTCCGAGCGACTCGCAATCCACCGCCGCGCAGGAAATTCCGTTTTAGCGGCGTCCCCTTGGGGCTTCGCATGCGCGAAGCCCCAGTTTCTTTTCTCCGCTGGAAATCAATCCGCGCGCAGAAGACAATAAATCCGGTTTCCTTGGAGAGATGCATGGTTTCCGTCAAGAAGCTCGAACAGTTCTTCGAGCGCGACCCGACTCATGAGTTTTTCTCGGCTCTCACGCTCGAACATCTATATGAATGCATTTCGCAGTATTGCACCCTTCACGAAGGTGTGCCGGAGGATATTCGCGATTACTTTCACGTTGTTGTCAGCCTTTATCTCTACGGTTGGCTTTACTATCCGTTTTACATGCTGGCGTCCGAGCGTAGCCTGTTTGCTGTCGAATTGGCTCTGAGGAAGCGCCTGCCAGCCAAGAAACTCGACAAGAAGGGACGAGATCGAAGGAGCCTTGCCGATTTGCTAAGAGAAGCCAAAGACGCAGGATTGTTGCGTGACGAGGGATTTCCGAGTCTCGAAAATCGGCGCAAGAACGCACAAGAACTAGACGAACAGATTGCTCGAATTTCTGGTCGAGATCCTGAACCAGAGTCCCAACTATCTTACGTTGAGGGTTTGATTCAAACGCTGCCGCAGCTCAGGAACCGTTTCGCCCATCCGAACATGCAGCTAATCATGCCGCCTGGTCCGATGCTTGACAGTCTGATTGTGACCGCCGAGATCATCAATCAGCTTTGGCTGGCATCGGCGTCCAAGTAGGGCCGACTCCGCTGTGGAAGCCATTTCCGCTTTCCTCGCAAATACTCACCGCTGTTGTTGCGTCGCGTACTCATTAGAAGATAAATTGGTGCGTTCAGAGCCAGTATTCTTCAGACCAGAAAGGGACCAATGGCGCGAGGGAAGCGCACCAACGGCGGAAATTCGCACGCAAAGAAGCGCGCGATTGACCGCTACGAGCATACGGACAAGAAACGTATCAACAATCCGCCAGTTGGCCTCGTCACGCCCGAGACCGACCCACCGCTGCCAACTCACAAAGTTTACGATTACATCTAGCCCGTCCCTGACGTAAAGCCGCGCGAAGAACTGAGCTATGACCCGCATCTTGACCCGCAGCTTGTCTGGGCTGGGAAGAAAGAGCACGCGTCGTTCGAGGTGCCCACCGTTTCCCTCCACGTCCACGAAACAATCGACCCGCGCACGATTATTGAAGCCGTCCGCAAACGGAACGGCAATGGCCATCCAGTGCAGCCATCGCTTTTCGAGCGGCCCGAGGAAAAAATGCCGCTGCGCGATGCTATCGAGTTCTATCGCCACGCGCACGGATGGTCGAACCGGCTGATCGCTGGCGATTCGCTTCTCGTAATGAACTCGCTGCTTGAAAAAGAAGGAATGGCTGGGCAGGTCCAGATGGTTTACATAGACCCACCATACGGCATCAAGTACGGCTCAAATTTTCAGCCCTTTGTGAACAAGCGCGACGTAAAAGACGGCAGGGACGAAGACCTGACGCAAGAACCAGAGATGATTCAAGCCTTCCGCGATACCTGGGAGCTTGGCGTCCACTCGTATTTGACGTATTTGCGCGACCGCTTGCTCCTAGCTCGTGAACTACTCCACGAGTCTGGCTCGTGCTTCGTGCAGATCGGTGACGAAAATGTCCACTTCGCCCGTACTGTTCTGGACGACGTGTTCGGCGCTAAGAACTTTGTCGCTCAGATTAATTTCAAGAGCATGCAAGCACTCGGCCAGAGTGGACTGGCGAAGGTTTACGATTATCTGGTTTGGTATTCGGTTGACCGAGAACGCATGAAGTTCAGACCACTTTTTGTTCCAAAGAATATCCAGGACTACCACGAATACCGCTTCTTAGATGACCCGTCACCTACGGGCTATCGCAGGCTCTCAGAAGTGGAGTTTAATTCCTTGCGCGATTACGAGGGGTTATTCCGTCGCTCCGCGCTCACATCCTCCGGCTACACGCCCACTTGCACGTTCACGTTCGAATTAAACGGTGTGCGATGTACACCATTTGGTCACAAAAGCTGGCGAACGAATAAAGAGGGCGTCGAAGCGCTGAAAAAGGCAAATCGCTTGTTTCTGCTCGCGGGTAATCCATATTTCAAACTGTACTATCGCGATTTCGCTTACATGCCTATGGAAAACAGTTGGACAGAGCAGGCAGCGGCGGAAGCCCGAATGTATGTTGTTCAAACGGGACCAAAATTTGTCCAAAGATGCCTACTGATGACAACCGATCCGGGAGACCTAGTTCTCGATCCAACGTGCGGTTCGGGAACGACGGCCTACGTTGCCGAGCAATGGGGACGCCGATGGATTACATGCGATACCTCGCGGGTAGCAACCACCTTGGCAAAGCAGCGTCTCATGGCTGCCGAATTCGATTATTACGAACTGGCACATCCTGAAGAGGGCATTGGCAGCGGCTTCCGCTACAGAACTGTTCCGCACGTCACTCTGAAATCCATCGCCAACAATCCTGAGATTCGTGAAGGAGTGATACGCGAGCAGATTGACACCGCCATCGCGCGGTACGCCGACCAGGAGACGCTTTACGATCAGCCGTATAAGGATAATTCTCGTGTGCGCGTTACCGGCCCATTCACGGTTGAAGCCGTTCCCGCTCCCACCGTGCGCTCGCTCGAAGAAATTGATGTGGACGCAGCCGCAACGCGATCCGTGTTAGGCAAGTCTCAGCAATCCATAAGCGATTTTCGCCATGCCGCGACGCCTTTACTGGATGCGTCGGTTGCCCGCAAGGGCGCGACGCTACGCCACACGGAATGGCGCGACGAATTGCTGAGGACTGGGCTTCGCGGCAAGGGCGGGCATCACATTGATTTCTCCCGCGTCGAGCCTCTTGCCGGAACGCGCTGGCTCCATGCCGACGCGGAAACGAAAGGCGCGAAGCCGGAGCGCGTAGTCATTTCGTTTGGTCCCGAGCACAGCTTGTTGGAACAGCGGCAAGTCGAATTGGCGTGGGAGGAGGCGCGCACGCTCAATCCCAAGCCCGCCATTCTGGTTTTCGCCGCCTTCGAGTTCGATCCCGAAGCCGCTAAAGACATTGATGGCATGACCAAAGAAAAGACGGGAATGACTTTCCTGACAGCACAGATGAACGCCGACTTGCTAACCGAAGATTTGAAGAAGAAGCGTGCCTCCAACCAAGGCTTTTGGCTCGTGGGACGCCCTGATATTGAATTGCGCGAGATCGCCAAAGGGGACAACAAGGGCAAATGCGAAGTGGAAGTTCGCGGATTCGACTATTACGACACGCGCAGCGGCACCATCGAGTCCGGCGATCCGTCGAAGATAGCCATGTGGCTACTCGATACCGATTACGATGGCCGCAGCCTCTATCCTCGCCAAGTATTTTTCCCGATGGCTGACGACGATGAAGGTTGGGCGCGCCTTGCTCGAAATCTGAAAGCGGAGATTGATCCCGAACTGATCGAGAAATATCGCGGCGTTGTGTCACTGCCATTTGAACCCGGCCCGCACAAGCGCGTGGCCGTCAAAGTGATTGATGATCGCGGAATCGAAAGCCTGAAAGTCGTGGATGTGAAGTGAGTACGGAAACCCAAGTCGGTTCTGCAACGATAGACAAACTCATTATCAATTCTCCCTACGAAGAACCGCGAGAGCACTGGCGGTACGACCGGGAAACGCGGCTTTTCACGCGTGAGCCAGAGCGAAGGAAGGCCGGATATGTCCGCGCATCCGAGAAGTCGCGGGCCTTCGATGATCCCGGCGTTTTTACGGAACTTCCTTTGGTGAATCAAATCCGCCCCCGCGTGACGGCTTGGCGCGAGGCCGACTATGCGGGCGCGAGCGGAATCAGCAAACGGCTTCTACAGCACTGGCGGGACACGGAGCAGCGCGACACAAACCGCCGATTTTTCTTTTGCCAGCTCGAAGCCATTGAAACGCTGATATGGCTGACCGAAGCCCCCGCATCGGAACGAGTCGGAATTGAAGTTCCGAGCGATGGCGGGCCGTTCCCGAGGCTTTGCTGCAAGATGGCAACAGGCTCAGGCAAGACGATTTTGATGGCCATGCTGATTGCGTGGCAGGTACTCAACAAGGTCACGTACCCTCAAGACAAGCGCTTCTCGAAAAGCATTCTTCTCATTGCTCCGGGCCTGACCGTAAAGAACCGCTTGCAGGTGCTGGTTCCGGGCACGCCAGGAAATTACTACACGGAATTTCAAATCATCCCGCCGGGCCTCGAAGACAAACTGCGACAAGGACAGACTTGTCGCGTGCTGATTCGCAATTGGCACAAGCTTGACTGGGAAAGCGAAGAGCAGGTTGCAAAGAAACGCAGCGTAGACAAACGCGGAGCAAAAAGCGATGAGGCTTACGTCCGCGATGTGTTGGGCGATATGGCGTCTGCACAAAATCTTATCGTCATCAACGACGAAGCCCATCATGCGTGGCGCGTCCCGCCGAAATCTCGCGTGGCGGGTGTTTCAAAAGAAGAAGTGAACGAAGCAACGAAATGGATCGGCGGCCTGGAGCGGATTCATAGATCGCGCGGCATTCTCACCTGTTTTGACTTGACGGCTACACCTTTTGCTCCTACCGGCAGGAAAAGCGGGCAGGAAACGTTGTTCCGATGGATCGTAAGCGATTTTGGATTGAATGATGCGATTGAGTCGGGGTTGGTCAAGACGCCCCGTGTCGTTGTACGTGACGACGGAAAGCTCGATGCCAAATACAGGTCGCGCTTCTATCACATCTATAACGACCCAGAAGTGAAGACCGATGTAAACCGAAAGGCCGAGCCGCAGGCCCCGCTGCCCGGCTTAGTAAGCAACGGCTATTACTTCCTCGGGAAGGATTGGCTCGAAGCCGCCAAGAAGTGGAAGAAGGACAAACAGCCTACGCCGCCCGTAATGATTACCGTGGCAAACACGACGCATACAGCCGCGCGCGTGGAATTCGCGTTCACGCATAAACGCATCAACATTGAAGAGCTTTGTGAACCTGAAAAGATTCTCCACATCGATTCGAACGTGCTGAAACAGGCCGAAGAAGAGGACGAGCCGGTACAGCTTGGACTTAGCGGAGTCGAAGATGAACCTGAAGAAGCAAATGACAATGGCGACTCGAACGGCGCTCGGCCTGAAAAGAAACTGTCGAAAAAAGAGAAAGCAGAGTTGTTGCGTCGGCAAGTCGATACCGTCGGACTTGTCGGACAGCCGGGGCAAAAGATTCAGAACGTAATTTCAGTAGGAATGCTTTCTGAAGGCTGGGATGCCAAGACTGTCACCCACATCATGGGTCTCCGCGCTTTTACCTCCCAATTGCTCTGCGAACAAGTCGTAGGACGCGGACTCAGGCGCACGTCATACGAAATAGACAGCGAAACCGGTCTGTTCCAACCTGAATATGTAAACATCTTTGGCGTACCGTTCACCTTCCTGCCGCACGAAGGCGGCGGCGATGAACCCCCTCCGCCTCCACCGGCTCCCAAGACAAGAATCGAAGCGCTGTCCGAGCGCAAACGATACGAGATCACATGGCCGAACGTCGTGCGCATTGACCATGAATACCGACCGACACTGACTCTCGACCTAGAAAAAGCAAAGTCGCTCGTGCTCGACGCCTACGAGACTCCCACATTGGCTCAGATGGCTCCGACGATTGACGGCAAGCCGGACCTGAGACAAATATCGGAAATCAGCTTGCGTGAGCTAGGGGAACGGTTCCGCACGCAGAAGATCGTATTCTCCACCGCAAGCGACATCTACGAGCAGATGAAAACGACTTGGAAGGGCAGTCGAGAATATCTGCTTGCGCAAGTAATCCGGCTCGTCGAAAAATACATCGAGAGCGACAAGTTGCGGATCGAGCCGTCGCTCTTCAATCGGGACCCGTTGCGCCGCAGAATTATCATCACGTTGCACATGAGCACCATCGCCGAACACCTGAAGCAGGCCATTCATTTCGACAATACAGAGGCGCTGCTTCCGATATTCGATACAGAGAGGCCCATACGCGCGACTGGCGACATGCTACCCTGGTACACGGGCAAACCGTGTGAGCACGTCGAGCACTCGCATATCAACATGTGCGTTTTCGACAGCCGATGGGAAGCGAGCGAAGCGTTTGAGCTTGACCGCAGCTCGCACGTAGCTGCTTGGGTGAAAAACGACCACCTCGGATTTGAAATCACTTATTCGTTCAGGGGCATTATTCGAAAATTCCGGCCAGATTACTTGGTGCGGCTTGCGAGCGGGAAAATGCTGATTCTCGAAGTCAAAGGACAGGACAACCAGGAACAGCAAACAAAACGCGAGTTCTTGTCAGAATGGACGAGAGCGGTGAACGGGCAGGGCGGTTTCCGTACGTGGGTCTCCGAGGTTTCGCGCAATCCGACCGACATTCACGAAATCCTGCAACGGCACGCCCAGTAAGGGCTACCCCTTTCGGAACGAGATTGTTATCGAATCGCGTCTCGCAAATGGCAGAAGAGTTCTCCAATCACCGGTGTGCGAGGTCCCCGAGAGTATCTCCCAACCGTCGTTCAACGTCTTCGCGATGTGGTCATCCCAGCCCTGCAGGTGCTTTTCTCCAGGACGCTGTGCCCGCCCAATTCTCTCCCGCGTGATAACCGCCGTGTTCGCAAGCGGCCATCCAAGATCGGTCGCTCCAAACATTCTGTGAATTGCCTGTAAGGTTCTGCGGATTTCCGGGCTTCTGTATTTATAGAGGCAGCATTGCACGTTTGAGGCGCGGATCATGCGAGACAGCCTCGTTATAATCGCAAGGCTGATTTAGTACAGGGATGGATGTTATTGAACTAATACATCGCCATGTCTTATTATCATAAGTTCTTACGTCTCATGTCTCCCCGAAGGCGCAACATTCTCTTAGTTTCCGTTGGCACTTGCATCATTGCAGGCCTAATCGCCCTTTACCTCGTTCAGCGTTCGGCGCAGACCCCGTGGGGATCGCATTCACGCAGGGCTGTCGGGTCCCAGCCAAACGACATCCGAGGCTTGCTCGCCAAAGCAAGTTACTTTTACTGGCTTCACAATCTTCCAGCCGCCACGCCTCTTTACGCACAGGCCGAAAAGCTTGCCGTACAAGCTCACGACGAGCGTGACGCGCTATATGCGAAGGTTGGTCTAAGTCGATCCTCTGACGGGATGTCCTTCCCACAGCTCTCTGCCTTCATCGCCGCCCAACTGAAGACTCCTCTCGTCCAAAACGACCGGGAACTGCGCCTTTGGTGCCTGGGTGTAAAGGGCGATGCCGATGATGAAGTCAACGCCGCCGCCGCGAAGCAAGACTGGCAACAGGCTCTGAGCCTCGCCCAAACGCTGGGAGAAAAGGAATGGGCTAATCGCGCAAGCGGAGAGCTAGGGCTCGTCGGGTTTCTGCAGGGCGACGTGAGCCGCGCAAGCACTCTAATGGGGAAAGCGCTAATGACAGCTACGGCACAAGCCGACTCCGGCACCGAGCTTCGGTATCTAGAAATCGTGGGGAACGGTTTCAATGCACTCAATCGAACATCAGAAGCAATGTTCTTCTTCAATCGAGCCATTGCAATCGCAAACGACGACCATGATGTCGGCACTCCGTTCATGGCTTACGAAGGAAAAGCTGAGGCGCTTGTCACCTTAGGGGAAATGGGTGAGGCAGAATCCTTCATGCAAAGTACTCTCGCTGAAGCGCAGAAACAGAAAATGATCGAGCATGAAGGTCAGGACATGCTCATCCTCGGTGAGTTCGCGACAAGGTTAAAGCAAAAAGCGCAAGCAGAAGAATATTTTCGAGGGGCTTTCAAATCCGCGACACAGATGGGCCTCCCGCGCGTTGCGATGCAATCATCCTTCGACTTATCAAATCTGCTCCAGGAGCAGGGCGATCCGCAGGGAGCTGAGGATGCACTGAATAAAGGTCTTCAGATTAGTCGCACCGTCGGGGACACGTACTATCTCCCTCGCGCCTTGGACGCACTCGCGCAGCTTAAGGAAAAGACCGGCCACCTTGAACAAGCTCACAGCCTTTACACGCAAGCCGAGGACGCGATTGACGGCATGCTCCTTCGTTTCCCCGGAGCATACTCTGAGAGTTCGCTCCTGAGCACGATGAGCGACACCTACCTTGACGACTTTGAGCTCTCAGCCAAACAGGATGACGTGAGCGCCGCATTTGACGCCATCGAGCGCGCGCGAGGACGGTCCATTCTCGACAACATGAGAAGCAAGGCGAACCAAAACTTGGATTCCCCGGCCAATTCTGCGGTCCAGCAACAAATCTCACAAATTCAGTCCCAATTACTCGACTCTAACGATCCAGCAGCGAGGGCAACACTGCTCGAAAGTCTTACTGAGGAAGAATATAAGCTCGGCTACATTGACGAAGCTCTTAGCTCAGAACAGCGCAGTGTTACGACCCATCCGGTTGCGCTCAAAACTGCGCAAGCAAGCCTCTCAAATGACGAGGCAATTCTGGAATATGTCCTTGCAGACCCAACGTCTTACTGTCTCGCGATAACTCGAAGCGCGTCGGCAGTGATCCCCTTACAAGCCGGTCGCAAACAAATCGAAACGCTAACCTCTGAATATGTTGGCGACGTGATGCAAGGCAAGAGCGGAACCCAGGAAGCAGAAAAACTTTACGACTTGCTTTTCAAACCAATTCCCGAATCTCTGCGGCTGACGCGATTGGTGATCATCCCAGACGGTTCCTTGCATAATGTGCCCTTCGACGCGCTGGTCGGACCTGGTGGCCAATACGTTCTTCAATCGCACTCTATCAGCTATGCCCCATCGGCAACTGTCCTCGACTTTTTACGCAACCGCCAGCGTGCCCACCAGCCGCAAATGGCATTCCTAGGAGTCGGAGATGTCCCTTATGACATGGAAGGACAAGCCCACGAACTAGGAGCAAGCAGAGGTGTCGTTCAGACTGTCTCGCGCGGCGTCTACGATATCTCTGGCGCGCATCTTTACCCACTTCCCGAGACACGCGCGGAGTTGATCTCGGCAAGCCAAGCGCTTCAAGAACCGAAGCAAACGGTTCTGTTGCTCGGCGATAGAGCCACGAAAGCCCAATTTACTTCGCAGCCGTTAGCCCAGTTCAAAATCATCCATTTCGCTGTTCATGGAATATCGACTCCCAATTTCCCCGAGAGAGACGCGCTTGTTTTAGGTCGCCAGCCCAATTCCACAGATGACGGCCTATTGCAGGTTCGCCAAATTGCGCAACTCAAACTCAATGCAGATTTGGTGACTCTGTCCGCCTGCAACACCGGGACAGGCAAACTCGAAGGCGAGGAAGGAATCATCGGTCTCACACAGGCATTTCTCTTCGCGGGCGCGCGTACTGTTGCTTCCTCCCTGTGGCCTGTGGATGACACCTCTACGGAAATCCTGATGACGCAGTTTTATGCTCATTTGGCACGCGGCGAAGATGAAGAGTTGGCCTTGCGGCAGGCGAAGCTCGACTATCTGAAGGAGAATCCAGGCAAGCCGCCCATCTTCTGGGCGCCGTTCGTCCTTGTCGGCGACGCGTCGAAGCCCATACACTTCTGACCTATGATTCCAATCGGAGCCAAGGAGCGGACGGAAGTTTTCAATAAAGTCGCTGACCTCACTGCAAAGAGACTCTTCGCACCTACGTTTGACGCGAAGAAGTGGGCGGAACTGGTTGCATCTCATCGAGAACAAATCCTTGCGAAAGAAACAGTAGAGGAATTTGAAGGCGCGGTCCGCGAGCTTCTTGCCAAGCTAAAAATAAGCCACGTAGTATTTTTCCATCGGAGTCTTCAAAAGATTCCTCCAAATTATGCCATCGGGGCTACTTTCCAGCCCTGCCAGGTCAACGGAAGCACTCGCTGGATGTTCCAGGACGTTCACGATGGAAGCCCGCCCGCCTCCGCTGAGATTCAGCCAGGCGACCTCCTCTTAGAAATTGACGGCCAGCCGATTAACCCTCCCCAGATGCCGGCATTTCAAATGGGCGGCTTCTGTGAAATCGGCATCGAAAAGCTCAGCGGCGAGCAAACCAGCCTGCGCCTTGGCGTGCCGCTGCCCAAGTCGAAATGGCATCCGATCAATCGCCCACGACTCGTTCTATGGTCGAAGCCCACGCCGGGAATTGGATACTTGAAAGCAGCAGGATTCCCCGGACAAGTTGGAATGGACGTAGCACACGAAATTGACCATGCAATTTCTGAGCTTCGTGATTGCGACCGTCTGATTGTGGATCTTCGGGGCAATCCGGGCGGCGGAGCAGGTGGACTTCGATTGATGGGCTACATGACACCTGACAAACTGCCCGTCGGTTACAGCTTGAGCAGGAAACGCGCGGAAAGAGGCTATAACAAAGAAAAACTGAAACGGTTTGACAAGATTCCATCGCGCAAGATGGAGCTCTACGGACTCATGTTCCGCTTCGCCTTCTCTGACAAATCTATCGTGATGGTTACGGAGGGCCTCGGTCCACAGCCATTCCATGGCAGGATTGTCTTGCTCGTGAATCAGCACACCGCAAGCGCGGCAGAAACCATCACTGGTTTCGCACGAGAGAATAAGCTCGCGACTATTGTCGGCACGAAGACTGCCGGGCAAGTGCTGGGCGGAACAGGATTCAAAGTCGGCCACGAATTCGTGCTCCGAATCCCCGTCATGACTTTTCACACATGGAACGGAGACTGTCTTGAAGGAAAGGGTATCGAGCCGGATTATGAAGTCGAACTTTCACGCGATGCGCTCAAACAGGGGAAAGACCCCCAACTCCAGAAGGCCATCGACGTAGCTCGCCAGCTCTAGTTGAACAGATGCTTACTCATATCGCAAAGCGACCATGGGATCGACGCGCATGGCGCGGCGGGCGGGAATGTAGCACGCGAGCAGGGCGACAACCATGAGCAGTAGAGCAACACCGACTATCGTGATCAGGTCGCCAGCCCGAACGCCGTAGAGCATTGATGAAATATAACGTGTTATGCCGAGCGCAACAGCAACACCGAGCGTCGCGCCGACTAAGGCCAGAAAAATTCCTTGTATAACGATGAGGCGCAAGACTTCTCGGGGATGCGCGCCGAGGGCCATGCGAATCCCGATCTCCCGTGTCCGGCGGGAAACCTGGTAGGAGAGCAAACCGTACAATCCGATGCACGCTAGCAACAACGCCAGCAACCCGAAAAAGCTAGATAGCCAAGCGAGCAGGCGCTCCCGAAACAGAAGCCGATTAATGTTCTCCACCTCTGTTGTCGTGTCAAAGAGAGGCAAAGTGGCATCTACCTGTGTCACAAGTTTGCGCACACTCGGCAAGATATCTTGGGGGGTTATTGCTGTGCGTAATTCGAAGGTCGCCCATCCAGCGCCCAGGGGTTCGTATACCGTTGGCCGAATCTCTCGTCGTAAATTGTAGAATCTAGTGTCGCCGACGACGCCGATAACTTCGTAGCCGGGATTGGCTGGAGCATCGCTGGTCGCGGTGGTCGCACCGAATTGCTTCCCGAGCCCGTTCTCGTTGCCAAGGAATTTTTCCACGAAGTCTTGATCCACAATTACCGGAGTTGAAGCATCGGAAGGCTTCGCACTGGCATTTGTGGCCGCAAGTGCAAAATCGGAGGGGTTGAAGTTTCGGCCGGCTACAAAGGGCACACGCATTGTTGAGAAGAAATGTGGCCCGACGGGGAGCATATCTGCCTCAGCTTCCTGGTCTTGCGGCATCCCAGGCGGATGGAACGAAATGGTGTCGAGGTAATTATCCAGTAGTGGATCGCTCGAATAACTGACAGACTGCACGCCCGGGATATGACTTAGGCGATCTTGAAGGTCATGGTAAACAGCATCGACCTGTGCTTGCTGGTAACCGAGCCGTTTCAGGTTAATTCCAAACGTCAAAACGTTCTTTGGATCAAACCCGATATTAATGCTGCGCAGATTTGCGAGGGTGCGCACAAGAAGACCGGAACCCGCGAGGACGACGATTGATAGTGCGACCTGTGCAACGACAAGACCATTGCCGATGCTTGGCCATATCCCGCTCGGACGTGCTGACCCTAACGAGCTGCCTTCACCCTCTTTGAGCGCAGGGTTCAGGTCCACGCCAGTATTGCGAAAACTCGGCGCGATGCCAAATAAGAGCCCCGACAGAAGGGTCACAGCAATGGTGAAGCCGAGAACCCGCGCGTCAATACTTGTAACAAATGCAACGGATTGAACCTGATTGTGGGACACGAAACGTATGATCGCATGCGCTGCCCAGTCGGCCAGGAAGATTCCAAGTATTCCACCGCACCCGGACAGCATGAGGCTTTCTGCGAGAAGCTCACGCAATACACGGGATCGGCTTGCGCCAAGCGTCAGTCGAATGGCCACTTCTTTCTTGCGCGTAGACGCCCGCGCGAGCATTAAACCCGCAACATTCGCGCAGGCAATCAATAGGATGATTCCAACACCGAGCATCAGGACATACAGCGGACTTGCGTACACGCCACGGTCTCCGGTGAGGCCTTTCTGAGCTGGCACGAGAGTGACTTCAGGATTCTCTGCGGGTGCGGATAGAGTCTGTGACCCATAGAGCATCGCATTGCGAAAAAGCAGATTCATCTCCGCTTGAGCCTGAAGGCGCTGAACTTCGGGTTTGAGCCTGCCAATAATGGTCAACCACCAAAAACGAGAGTCGTCTGTTGGGTCTCCGCGTCCGCCGGTGATACGTTGCGCATCTGAAAGCGGCAGCCAAACATCATATCCGGTGCCTGGGGTCATTCCCGTGAATCGTGGTTCCGCTACTCCGACAATTGTTACGGGGATCTTATTCAATCGAATGACACGCCCGATGATGTCGCGAGAGCCGCCGAAGCTGCTTTTCCAATAATTCCAGCTCAACACGGCTACAGGTGTGGCCGGTAACGTATCGTCGGCTGGTTGCAGAAGCCGCCCCAACGCCGGTTCAATACCCATTGCGGAGAAAAAATCCCCGGAAACCAATTCGCCTTTGACGCCAGTGGCTGTGCCGTTCCCCGAGAGGTCCAAGCTATCTGAACCTAGGTTCGCAAATGCGGCCTCGGCTGAAAATGCATGTGCCGTCTCGATTTCCCTAAACATCGGCTCGGAGAACGAGCAGCCGGAAGGATTGGCACTACTGCCTTCCTCAAGCTCATCAAGATCTGCTTCGAGGCAATCGTTCGAAAACATGTACGCATGAATTTTTGGGAACCGGTGTGCACTCCACCTCAACAGGACCAACTGCGAAGGATTCTTCACCGGAAGCGAACGAAGCATGACGGCGTCAATCAGACTGAAAATCGCTGTGTTCGCGCCGATTCCAAGGGCGAGTGTAAGAACGGCGACCGCGGTAAAGCCCGGGGATTTGCGCAGCATGCGCAAAGCGAAGCGTAGGTCTTGGAGCAGCGTTTCCAGCCATGCGAAGCCCCATATATCGTGACTTTTCTCCCGCAACAAGAGCGTGTTGCCAAACTCGCGCTGCGCTGCATTCCGCGCTTCCGCTGAAGACATGCCCTCTTGCCGACTCAGGTGAGCTTCTGCCTTCATCGCGACATGGTGCTGCATCTCTTCGTCCAGATCGCGGTCAAGCTGTCCGCGCCGGAAGAAACATTTCAATTTTCGCCAAAGTTCGGCGGGCGTATCCATGGATTATCCCTTGCCGTTATGCGCTTTCAAGAACATGCGCGATTGCATCCATCGCTTTCTCGAATTCTGACAGTTCCGTGCCGAGCTGTTTTCGCCCGGCTTTGGTAAGCTGGTAGTAGCGGGCCCGGCGATTGTTTTCTGAAGGACGCCATTCCGCTGCTACCCAACCTTTGATGAGCATGCGCTGGAGCGCGGGATAGAGCGAACCTTCCTCGACTTCGAGCACTTCGCGCGAGAGTAAGCGGATCCGCTGCGCGATGCCGTATCCGTGCATTGCGCCGTTGCCGAGCGTCTTCAAAATCAGCATGTAAAGCGTGCCCGGTGGAATCTCGGTTCTTGGGCGTTCGTCTCTTTTACCCATAGCTAGACTATGGAAAGGTAGAATCGCAAGTTGGAATTGTCAAGCAGTTAAGACATGGCAGAAAGTTAATCAGAGGGAATTCCGGGAACCACCGCGAAGACGAACCAGGAGGAACTATTTGACAACGAGGGGGTATTCCCTTCGTTCGTGTCCTGCTTCACCAATCGCGAGCAGATAACCACCTGGACCCAGCTTCGAAACATCCAATTTCACGTTTAGCGCCGTAATGCCATTTTGATTCACGGCGACGCCGGTAGTCGCAATCAAAGTCTTCTCCAATTCCGTGGACACCTGAACTCCATAATTTCCCGGCCTACTTCCCTTCGCAAGAAGCACCGTCAGGTCAAGACGACCTCGCGGAAGCTGGATTGGGCCTGAGGTCGCAGAGGGAACTTGGTCTCCTCGGAGGATGAGCCGATTTCTTAAATCAACTGTCACCTTCTGATAAGGCATGTGAGTCTTCCACGCCCACCCTCCGACCACGGCGAGAATCAGCAGCGCCGCACTCGCAAGCACAAGCTCAACTGTCTTGCGCCTCGTGGCTTGCTTCTGTAATGCCGTGTATTCGATGAAGCAAGGCGAACAGCCGCCGATGTGAAGCACCGCCTGTTCGCTCTGGCGTAAATCCGCTTTCCGCTGAGCCAGACCCTTCAGCGCCTCCACGCCCGGACACGCTACCCGATTTGGGTTTGGATAGCCGCCCTCCAGCAAAACTCGCTGCCCAGCTTTGATCAGCCGATTCTCTTCGCGTGCGGAAAGCATGTCATCCGGCTCCGAGTTCGCCATTACATAGCCCTCCCCGGTTCGGGAGTTGGGTCCGATTTTGTCTGTTTCTCACCCAAAATACGCTTCCGCGCTCTTGCTACGCCCCGGTTGAATTGAACTTGCGCGGCATTTGCAGTCATGCCCAATTTTTTTGCAATATCCTCCCACGACCAACCCATTTGTCGAAGACTGAACAGATACCTTGTCCGCTCGCTCATACATCCCGTGACTTCTCTCAGGAAGAATTCGTCTTCAATCTCTGAAACCCAGTTTGAATTCTTCGCACCCCGCAGTGCATCTAAGTCGCCCACCGATCCTACGTACTCAATAAGCGGCTCCTTAGCCGCCCGTCTGTTAAGCCGGTGAGCAGCTGCCCAAAACACATAATCGTCCAAATTCTTGATTCGTTCTCGGAAGCGTGGATGACGTTGGATCAGAGCGGAGAGATAACGAACTGCGGCTTCCAACTCCTCGGCGGCCCTTGCCGCATCTTGCCCGACGCGTTTCGCATAGCCAGCCACACGCTGCCAGTTTCGTTGCCCGGATGCAACGAGGTCTGCGTCAATTGCCTTGGCGGGGTTATCGCCGCGTTGAATCCATAGCGTAGAATCGCCTTCAGTTTCGCTTTGCATTGGCCGTAGGGTTGAACCTAGCCCCTCTTCATTGCTGGTTAATACGCTCTCCACTCACGCAATGTTCCGCCAAATTACTCCCTTACTTATAAGAAGCCTGAAAACTGGCACAACCTTACAGGAAAATTTCCTAAGTTTGCCTCAGCGGAACCCCTTCTCGCGGCGCGCCCGTATATAACGCAGCACAATCGGGTCTCGAAAACAATTCCGTAAGGTTGACCGCATTTTCTGCCTTCGTCTCTTTTGAGGACCGAATCACGTGCGCGAATCCGGAGGCTGGGCTCATGCGAGATAATCTCCGTTGCGATTGCCACATCTGCGATGTAGAAAACCGACTCTTCGAACTGCTGATTGACCCGTCAGGTAGCACTCGCTTTTTGGCGTTATGCAACAGTTCTCCGGTACTCGCCAAGTTCACGAACATATCGGAATTGCTCGCCCACCTTCATTCGCCCAGAAATGGCGATTACGATTGGTCAGAGGCCGGCGAAACATTGACCACCTTAATTCGCGCACAGGCATCGCTTCCCGATTTGGAGCTAATTCACTCTGTGCTCGTTTTAGCGTTCGCGCCCACCATCCATCGGACTTACCGGGAGGTATGTGCTTGGTTCCGAGAGCTCGAACCGGAGGATGTCGCCCAGCAAATTCTGGCCTTTTTTCTGGAATTCATCGTATCTGCCCGCGCCGAAAACGTCGCCGGATTGTTACCCGTCGCTCTTTCCAGAAGCCTGCGAAAAACATCCTTCCGCTGGGCACAAAAGGAACAACGCGCCCTCCTTAAGCTCCGGCAGGAACTTCAAACGGAGTTGGATATTTCCCAACGAATAACTGAGCCGCTTTTCCAAACCGTTTCCGTTTTGAACGACTTCCTGGACTATTGCACGAGGCAGCGACTGCTCTCTTCATTCGAGCGCGACCTCTTAATCAAGTTCAAACTGGACGGGTTTAGTGGCAAAGAGATTCAAGACCGTCACACTGTACTAAGCGAGCAAGCAGTCCATCTTCGCGTCCACAGAATCATGCAGCGCCTTGAAGACGCGGCCCTCACTCTCAGTGCTAAGAACGGCGACTCAATCGCCCACAACACCACAAAACTGTCGCGGGTGCCACAAAACAAATTTGCAGGACCATGAAAGATTTTTCTTTGAAAGGTTTTGCGGGGCTTATGCCCATTAGTAAGAGTAGAAGGCCACTCTCGCTGGACTCCTCGCCCTCGCAGAGCAAAACGACAACGCAGCAGTTCTCCACCGCACAACGGAACTTGCTGGCGTTTGCAACTCCGCCGAAGGCGATTCGGGGAACTCGTGTGATTTCGGGAACAGCTCCGCAGCCGCTCGCTGCAAACCAAGCTTCAGTCTCCCACTCACGTTAATCCGCCCGCCAAAGTCCGGCGAGAGTTCGCCTTCGAATCGCGATGCGGGCCTGCCTCGCATCATCCGAAAGGAAAACACCCGGCAATGAAGAAAATCCTCCGAAACAAATTTGTCTCCCGCTGGGTCCGCCCCGCACTCATCACATGCTCTTGCTCGCTGGTTCTCGCATCGGCGGCGTTTGCTCAAGCGGCAGGCGGCTCGCCATGGGAGAACGCCGTCAACGTCCTGATGCAGGCGTTCACGACCACAATCGCTCGCGGCCTGTCGCTCGTTTCCATTGTGGTCGCAGGCTTAACCTTCGCTTTTGGTGAAGGCGGATCAAAGCGCATCCTTGCCGGTGTCCTCTTTGGCGTCGGCATGGCTATCGCCGCTGTGAACTTCATGGCTTGGTTGTTCCCGTGATTCTCCGATGACAGCCAAGCGCAGAATCAATCCAGTCTATCGGGCGCTCCACCGCCCGCTCACCGTTCTTGGCGTGGAGCGCAAGCTCTTCTTCTTCGCCATGTGCATGGGTGCAGCTACGTTCAACATGCTTTCGAGCTTGCTTGGCGGGATTCTGATGTTCGCGCTTCTTTATTTCACCGCTCGCTGGGCAACGAATACTGATCCACAGATTCTCCGGTTCCTGTTATCAGCAACCAAATTCAAAACGCAATACGACCCGATGAAGTTCAGCCCGATCGTTATTCGCAGAGTCTCGAATGCTTGACCTCCGAAAAATCCTGAAACCCTTCACCGAAACCGGCGCTCTAAACGAGCAGATCAACCTGTATGGTTTCATCGACCCGCACGCCTTCCTGACGAAATCTGGCGATGTGGGCGTGATCCTTCAGGTTCACGGCGTTGATTATGAGTGTCTCGAATGGAACGCGCTCGACACGCTGACGAAGCGTCTTGAATCCGCATTTC
>JASHPG010000161.1 GCA_030038275.1 Candidatus Acidiferrales bacterium
TGCATTTTCTTCTGCTGATCCTGAATCTGCTGCGCCTGTATCGCGATCGCGTCGCGCAACTGCTGGAGTTCGGTTTCCATTTCCGCTTCGGCTGGCTTCGCCGGTGCCGCGCTGGAATTCGCGGCGTTATTCGCTGGCTGGGGCGCAGGCTTGGCCGCTGGATCAGCGGCCGCAACCTTGGGAGCGGCCGGAGCCGCATTGTTGTTCGCTGCCCCACCGCCCGCCGCCATGACCGGCATGGCAAACAGGCCGAGGGCAATCACAGATGCCGCAAATGCTCGCATTCATTCCTCCTTGAATTTGTGCTGCGAAAGTAGATTTCGACCGCGCGGGAAGCTACACGCGTACTCACTAAAATCGAAATGGCTGTACCCCTACCCTAAAGTGCGTGGGACCTGCCGCACGCTATCCCGGCTCAGCGCAAGGTAAGCGGCGGGGTTCAACGGTGTATGACTCAAGTATTAAATGTGCGTTACTTCCTCGAAGGGCTCGGTGCGACCGGAAGGCGCGAAAGACGGGAAAGCAGCTCACGGCGCGCGGCGGACGGTTCTTTTCGCACGGCGCGAGAAGAGCAGCACGACGACTACAGCGCGAGAAGTGAGGAAGCGTTCGCACGCTGAAACACGTTTTACCGCTCGTTACGCGAGAAACTTTCCGCTCACTGCAAAATCACGAGGAAACGGCCGACGGTCGCTGAAGTCAGGCGGGTCAAGTGAAGCCGGAGGCGGGTCGCATCAAGCCAGCACGCAGAGGCAATTCGAGCGTAGCGAAGCAGACGAAATGCGCGCTGGGATGCATGAGAAGCGGAAATAATGCACCGCAGCGGCCCAATACGCAAGCGATTTCGCTTGCGCGGACGTTCAGTTCAAACGGCGCGAGGGCGAGCTGACCCACCCCAGTGCGCGCCCTGCCGAGAAGAAAGACATTCTCGACGCGGAATGCGCGGAGTCATCAGGCCTCAAGTGCCTCACCACAAAAGCTTCAGAGCGAATTGCACCTCGCGGGGGTCGGTGGACGTGCTGGTGATCTTGCCCGCAGTAGGAGACGCCACCGAACTCGCAGGCGACGGCACCGCACCCGTAGGCGTGAAGACGATCACGTTGGGCGTATTGAAATTAGCGCGGTTCAGGATGTTGAAGAGCTCGGCGCGGAATTGCAACGACAGGCGTTCGCGCAACGGGATTTGCTTGAGCACGGAGAAATCCCAAGTGGCGAGGCCGGGACCGCTGTATTCATCACGGCCGACATTGCCGTAGAAGCCGCTGCCATTAGGAGGCGCCACAAACGCCGCGGGATTGAACCATTGCGTGGGCGTGCCGAGAATTACCGGACCAGTGAAATCGGGATTCTTAAAGGGGCGGACGGGATTTTTAGAGTCGCCGCTGTTGGACGGGTTGTAGCTGAGCTCGGGAGTGAACGGAAAACCGGATTGCAAGGTGATGATCGAGTTCACGGACCAACCGGAAGCGAATCCATCGGCAATCCTACCGAGGTTATTGAGGAGCGGCTTGCCACGGCCGATGGGCAGATCATACAGAGCGTTGATGGCCGCGACGTTGCGGACGTCGTAGGTGGCCGGGCCCCAATCCGCGCGCAAATCAAAGGGGTTGGAGACAAGGCCGGGCGCGTTGGCGGCGGTGGTGGAGTTGAGCGAATCGCCGTCATCGAGCGACTTCGACCAGGTGTAGACGCCTCGAAGGAACAAGCCGCTGCTGAAGCGGTGATTCACGTCCAATTGCAGCGCGTTATAGGAGCTATCGCCCACGGAAAACCACGCCCACGCGGCACCCAGCGATGGATTGGCGAGCAGCGTTCCAGACGGGATGTAGTAGCTACCTGCGGGGACCGCAGCGCCAGCAAGCGGCGCGGGGAAACTCGCCGGGTATGTAGCCGGACACGGCACCTCCGGGCAAATTACAGGTGTGGGCTCGTTGTCGTCGAGGCTGAGCATTTCGTGGTAGCCGTGCGAGCCGAGGTAACCAATGCTGATGGCCGTATTGGGCGCGAGTTCGCGCTCCACGGTCAGGGAATAGGAAATTAGCGTGGGAGAATTCATGTCCGGCTGGACACCGGCAGGAAGAATCTTCGGAATGCCTGGATACGGGCCTGCCGGATTAATAGGAAGATCGGAAACTGAGAGCGGAGTGGAATACGTGGGATTGAAGGGAGCGTTCTGGTCCATGCGATAGCCGAGCGCGTCTTGCAGGTCGTTGTACATGCCGAATCCAGCGCGGACCACGGTTTTGTCTCCAAAAGGGCTCCAAGCGAGGCCGATGCGCGGTTCCGGAAGGAACTTTTGATTGTTGACCGTGAAAGCGGAACTGGCGATGCGAGGATCGGTCTGGATCACGTTACCCACGAACACGTAATTGGCGGCACGGCCGTGAGCTTCGTTCCAGCCGGTTGAAGATTCGCCGCGGAAACCGAGCGACAGAGTGAGGCGCGGAGTGAGGCGAATTACATCCTGCGCGTACCATGCTCCGAATAGCGAGCGCCAATTCATTTCCGTGGGAGTTGGGTCAAACAAAAAGCTGCTGATGTTGCCCTGAAGGAAAGTCTGCAAGCTCGTGAACGTCGCCTGGCCATGCTGGCTAAGGGCGAGCATTTCGTTGGATTGGAACGGCTGCAGCCAAACGCCAAAACTGAACTGGTGGATGCCGTGGATCCACGTGACGCGGTCCTCGAAAGTGTACAGATTGCGGGCCACGTGCAAGTTGCTGCCGTTGTTTCCACCGGCAAGCCCGATCTGCGCCGCCGGATTTGATGCGGCCGATCCGCCCACCACGACAGCGCCGATTGGATCGCCGATCAAGAAACCGGAGACGCCAGCCGCCGGAGTGCCGGGCGTCGGCACGCCGGTAAAATAATAACCAGCGCGCGAATATCCGAATTGCGCGGTGTTCAGCAGCGAGGGGGAAAAGACATGCGTTTCCTCAAGGCTGAATACTTGTTCGCGCAGGTTCTCGTAGTCGGTACTGTATGGATCCGCCGTCGTGGCGGTCACGTCGGCGCCGTCGTCGATGGTGTAAACAGCCGAGAGCGTGTCTTTCGAAGAAAAGTTGTGATCGAGGCGCGTGGTGCCAAAATCCTCACGAATGGTTTGTAGCGGGCTGCTGAAGACTTCGGCAATTCCGTTGAAATCGGGCGCGCCCGCCGGAGCCACCGGCCAGAGCGCAAGCAGCGGCTGGACGCTGGGAACGGCTGCGGCACGCGACACGTCGTCTGGAACGAAAGCGGCAGAAGTCTGGTGAAGATCCTGGCGGAAGCCCTCGTAGTTTCCGAAGAGAAAAGTCTTGTCCTTTTGGATCGGGCCACCCAGGGAGGCGCCGAACTGATTGCGCTGGAACGG